>JAEUHE010000019.1 GCA_016793885.1 Verrucomicrobiales bacterium | reverse complement strand
GCTTCTGAAGACGCTCGTTCAGATCGTCCGCCCGCTTTCGGGCGTTGGCAGAGTTGAGCTTGTCTCCGGCTCGGCCCGCTTCCTCACGTGCCCGGAGGTCATTTGCCCGTTGATCCCAGTGGCGAATCTCGCCGAGAAGCCGCGCCTGAACCTGCTCAAGCGTTTTATCTACCAGCGCCTCACGTCGGGTTCGCACTTCGCGTAAGTGCTCGGGGACAAGGTAACGGATCGCGTGTTCGGTCGCCTTACGTTCCACCCCGTCTGCGAGCCAGGTCTCCTCAAGGAGCGGGTGTAATAGAGCTTTCTGTTCTGCGGTTGGAGGTGAGTAGTCGAGGTAGGGGGCGGTTCCAGCGTTCACCAGCTGACCGCTGCGAGTGATTTCCACAAACTGAAGTCGTCGGGAGACGACACTCGGATTTCCACCCGAGTCTCGGCGACCGTCGGTGACGCTGTGTTCGTAGTAGAAGAGCAGCCGGGGTTCCGTGCCCTGATCGTTGGTATCCACAAGCACAGCTCCTTCGCGAAGCAGGCTGCGGTGCTTCTCCAGAATCAGGTCCACGATGGAATCGAGCAGCGGATGGCCGGGTGCCACCAGTGCGGCCGGCGGCTTTCCGGATTCCCGGATGCGGTCCTTGTGGAATGTGACGCGCTCGTAGGCTTTAAGGACCGGAGCACGTTGCCCGATGATCCGGTCACGGTGCCGGATGTCGGCGGGGACGTGGCGGATTTCGTAACGGTTAGTTTCCCGGCGATGGACGGTTCCGCCGAGCGATTCAAACGCCTTCAAGAAGAACGAGCCGATGTAGTGCGGCTGGAGTCGGCGGGCTTCGGCCCGTTCCATCTGTTCCCGGATGTCCTGAACCCGCTTCGGGTCCAAGGTGTCCTGCACCAGCGACCGATTGTGGATGAGGTCGCGAAGGCGGTCCGCATCCAACTGTTCATCGATCACCCGGTCCAACTGAGCACGCACTTCGGGTTGCTCACCGTAGCGGATGGCGCGAACCAACAAGTCCTTCAAGGGTTGGTCTCGGAAGACTTGTCCAAGAACGTCAAAGACCGCGCCACCGAGTTGGTCCCGCTGGCGAGCGAGTTTCTGCAGCAAACGCTGCCAGACTTCCCCCTCGCGAGTCTCGTGCGCAACGAGGTTCCACAGATGGCAAACTTCCTTTTGGCCGATTCGGTGAATTCGACCGAAGCGCTGCTCGATGCGGTTCGGATTCCACGGCAGGTCGTAGTTCACCATCAGGTGTGCCCGCTTGTGGAGATTGATGCCTTCGCCCGCCGCATCGGTGGCCATGAGGACCAGAACCTCGGGGTCGTTCTCGAACGACTCCTGGGCCTGACGACGTCGTTCCCTCGGCGTCCCGCCGTGGATGGCGACGATGGAGTTTTGATTTCCGAAACGAGTGGCCAGCTTGTCGGTCAGGTAGTTCAGCGTATCTCGCTGCTCAGTGAAGATGACCAACTTCCGGCGAAGCTTGTTCGCATCAAACATCTCCGGCAGGTCGAGAGTCTCGGAAAGGCGTTGCCACTTGGTGTCGTTCCCAGAGCGGCGGAGTTTTAAGGCCTGCTGGACGAGATCGCGCAGGATGACAATTTCGGCCTCCAGTTCGGCCAGCGTCTGTGACGCCGTGGACTGGTCTACGATCTGTTCTTCAGTCTGCTCCGCCTCCGTTTCCGGTGTGTCTTCGAGGTCCTCGATTTCCTCGTCGGTCAGGTCTTGCGTCTCCGCGAGCTGAGTGCTTACTGAAGAAACGCCACGTCGAAGTAGTCTCTCCTCACGCAAACGGTCTTCAAGGCGTTTCAGACGTCGGTCCAGCGATCGGTAGATTGCTTCTGGTGAAGAGGCCAGCCGGCGCTGAAGCAGAGTTAGGGCGAACCCAATGGTGCCCTTGCGCTTCTGATTATTTAGCTTATCTGCGTTGTTAAACTCGCGGCGCACATATTCAGTGACGGCCTTATAGAGTTCTTGCTCCTCGTTACTGAGAGAATACTCCACTGTGCTGGCGCGGCGCTCAGGAAAGAGAGGCTTGCCCTCCATGGTGACCAATTGTTCCTTTACCATGCGGCGCATCACATCAGATATATCTGAGACATGGGCTCCATCGCGAGGTTTGCCTTCGAATCGGTCTCCGTCTAGCAGGGAAAGAAATAAATGAAAGTCTTCGTCCTTCCCATTGTGTGGGGTGGCAGTAAGTAACACGAACTGTCGGGAATGTGCCGACAGTAACTGTCCCAACCGAAATCTTTTGGTGTATTTCACCTCCGAGCCAAAGTAAGTAGCGGACATCTTGTGTGCCTCATCGACCACGACGAGATCCCAGTCGACCGCTGCAAGCTTTGCCTGAATTTCTTCATTTCTACTGAGTTTGTCCAGCCGGGCGATACACAGATTGTGTTCCTGAAACCAGTTCCCCGTGCGCGCAGCGGTTAGCCCTTCATTGGTCAAAATCTCGAACGGGAGGCTAAATTTTTCGTCCAGTTCATCCTGCCATTGTTCAACCAAACTGCCTGGAGATACGATCAGGCATCGGGCTACATCACCGCGGATTATCAGTTCCTTGATTAGAAGACCCGTCATGATGGTTTTTCCTGCGCCAGGATCGTCCGCGAGCAGAAACCGGAGTGGCTGCCGTCCCAGCATGGTTTCATACACCGCTGTGATCTGATGCGGTAAAGGATCTACGGTGGAAGTATTTACCGCTATGTGGGGATCGAAAAGGAATGCGTAGCGCAACCGTTGGGCTTCGGAGACCAATCGAAAGTCCGCGCCATCCGCGGTGAAGGAAAAAGGCCGACTTTGCTTAGCCAAAAAGAGAGACGCTTCTCGATCTCGGTATAGCAACTCCTCGCCTGGGCGGCCTTCGGCGTCAACAAAGGTCACCGATAGCACATCGTCGCCGTAGCGTTGAACCTGTCGAATAGTGACTGGCTGATTCGCGAGGATCCCGCCTATCACGGCTCCCACTGTGATGTCTTCCAATCTCAGCACGATCCGACCATGGCAGATTATATTCCCATTGTGAAGGCGGGTTTCTGTAGATAGTATGACTCCATAGTCATGTATGCTCCCAGACATTATTGCAAAGAATGGATTCTCGTTGGATCGTATCGCAACGCTCTGCAGCGTCGTTGATTCCGGGTCCATTGCTGCCGCAGCTGGGCCTAATCCCAGCAGGCAAAGCCAATTTAGCAGGCAGATCAAAGAGCTGGAGGAAGCGCTTGGTAGTAAGCTGTTTGAGCGTGTTGGAAAGAGTCTTAAACCCACTCAGCTCGGGAGACAGCTGGCACGAATGAGCCGCGTGTTTTTTGGAGCGGTATCCGACTTGGCCGAAACCGAAAACTCAAAGCCAGGCTTGGTCAATGTGGGGGGCGGCGAGGGCCTGCTCAGATGGTTACTTATCCCTTCGCTTGGCGATCTTCGAGAACTCTCGCCGCCGATTCACTGTCGCATTCGCAGTTTGCGCAGTGCGGAAGTCGTACAGGAACTCGATCTCGGACGTATTGACGTTGGTCTAGTTCGCAAATCGGCCGTGCATGACCACCATGCAATCGAAATACTCGGCACATTC
>JAEUHE010000018.1 GCA_016793885.1 Verrucomicrobiales bacterium | reverse complement strand
CGACGCATTACCTGATCCGCGCCCTCGACCAGGGCGAGCAGGCCGCCGCGGGGCTGCTCCGCAGGCTCGGGCCGATGTCCGAGGTCGCCCGCGACCTGAGCTACCGCCTCTACACCGCCTGCGAGCGCCGCAAGTGGTCGCAGGAGGCCATCGGTTACAACGCGCTAGTCCTGGCGTGGCCCGACCTCACGCGCCAGGCGCAGGAGCAAAAGGCGGCAGGGCCAAGCCAAGGGGAGATGGAACTGTGAAGCATCGCTTGCCGGCCTCCTCAAAACTCTGCGCGGATTGCCTTCGGAATACGGCAGATTGATGACCACTCCCGTAAATCAGACCATTTATGTTCATCAGCGACCACGAAACAGAAATCGACCTCCTCTATTACGATGCCATCGCCAGCACGGTGCTTAAGCTGATCCGGTCGAGTCCGAACGATCCGCTCACAATCGGAATCCACGGCGACTGGGGTGCTGGCAAGTCGAGTGTGCTCGCCATGATCAAGAAGCAGTTGGCGGGTGACGAAAAGGTGCTGTGCCTCAGGTTCAATGGCTGGCAACTCCAAGGCTTTGAGGATGCGAAGGCGGCGCTGATCGAATCGATCATTACGGAGTTGAGGGACGCTCGAAGCGGAGTGGACAAGATTTGCGAGAAAGCTGCGGACCTGCTTAAACGCGTCGACTACTTAAAACTGGCAAAGAAGGGCGCGACGGCGGCGTTTTCTCTTTGGACGGGCATACCACATCCGGAACAAATTAGAGACGCGGTCTCGCTGCTGAAGGGATTGATCGGGTCGGCAACCGACCAATTGAATCCCCAAACAATCGAAGAGGCCCTAAAGAAAACGGAAGGGATCATCAAGCCCGGCCATGAAAAGAAGATTCCCGAGCACATGTCCGCATTTCAGAAAGAGTTTGCCGATCTGTTGGACACGGCCAAGGTGGCCAAGCTCATTGTTTTAATTGACGACTTGGATCGGTGCCTGCCCGCAACAGCGATTGAAACCTTGGAAGCCATCCGACTCTTCTTGTTTGCCCCCAAGACGGCGTTCGTCATCGCCACGGACGAGGCGATGATCGAGTATGCCGTGCGGAAGCACTTCCCTGACCTTCCAGCAAGCGCAGGCAACTACACCAGAAACTACTTGGAGAAGCTGATTCAGGTGCCGTTCCGGCTCCCGACGCTCGGCTACACCGAAACTCAAATCTACATAACCATGGTTCTGCTTCAGGCGGACCCCGGGCCCGACAACCCGTGTTTCAAGGCACTCCTCGATCAGGCACGGAAGATCCTTATCCAGCCATGGAACGGAGTCACGCTCGATCATCAGGTCGCTAAAACATGCCTCGGGGAAGTCCCCGATAGCGTCACCCAGGCGATTACGTTGAGCCGCCAAGTAACCCGCGCTCTGACCGACGGGACGAAGGGGAATCCGCGGTTAGTCAAGCGGTTCCTCAACTCCTTGCTGCTTCGGCAGGAGATTGCACACGTGCGCGGTTTGAGCGCAGATATAAAGCGTCCTGTACTTGCCAAGATCATGTTGGCCGAGCGATTCAAACCCGAATTCTACGAAATCCTCACTGCCTTGGCGTTCGGTGCAGCGGAAGGCTGCCCCAAGGAAATCGCCGATCTGGAAGGCGTCTCGCGGAATCAGCAAAAGGCATCCGGCGAAACAAAGGGGGATGAGGAGCGTTCGATTGCGCATTCGACCGAGGTGCAGCGGGCCAAAGAATGGGCCGGTGACGACTGGATCATCAACTGGGCCAAGCTGGAACCAGAACTCAAGGGTGTTGATCTGAGGCCGTACGTCTTCGTGAGTAGGGACAAGCGAAGCTTCATCGGCGGCGCTAGTCTCTCCAGCCATCTCGACAGCCTTGCCGAGGCCCTAGTCAACGGAAAGTCCATGGCGATCAAGAAAGTGGAGCCCCAG
>JAEUHE010000017.1 GCA_016793885.1 Verrucomicrobiales bacterium | reverse complement strand
AGCCTTATCCGCTCCTGATGAAACATCGGAGAACGTTTCGCGAAATTTCCCATCGAAACCGATACTACAAAAACAGCGTCTTCGGTCCCAAATACCGCATTTCTTCGAAGCGCTAACTAACTGCCATTCAGGTCAGATCCCACTCTTCCGCTCATGCCCATCCCCTCTCCGCGAACTCCGCGCCTCCGCGAGAGATTTGGGGGCCTTTCTTCAGAAGCAGGGGACAAGACTTTTTCTCGCGGAGACGCGGAGAACGCGGAGGAACACCAGTTCTTTAGGAACCGACCGATCAGGCAGATCAACGAGCTCAGAACCGGCTCCTCCATTCATGCCCATCCCTCTCCGCGAACTCCGCGCCTCCGCGAGAGATTCGGGGCCGGGACGTGATTTCAGGGCCGCAACCTCGAGCTTGACGAGGCATAAGAACTTCTCTCGAATGAGACGATCTTAGAAAGGAGGCAGAAGCCATGTTAGAGCTCGATTCAATTACCGGTATTATTGTTAACTCCGCGGTCAAGATCCACCGAGATCTCGGTCCTGGATTGATGGAGTCTGTTTACGAATTGGTCCTGGCTAGGGATCTAGACAAGTGTGGGCTGCAGGTCGAGCGTCAGAAACTCGTCCAATTCGAGTATGATGGGCTCATCATCCACGACGGGTTCAAGGTCGATTTATTGGTCGAGAGTCGTGTTCCGCTAGAACTGAAATCCTTAGAGACTCTAGCACCCGTACACTTCAAACAGATCCTCACCTATCTCAGACTACTCAAGCAGCCAGTGGGCCTATTGATGAACTTTGGAGCTGTGACGATGAAAGAAGGATTACACCGAGTAGTGAACAAACTCGCGGCGTGCGACTCACCAACGCTCAGAGTCAACCAACAACCAGAACGGTAGCAGTTCGATTACAGAGAGATTCGGGACTGTTCCTAAGGATCAGAGGAGAAAAATTACTCTCGCGGAGACGCGGAGGAATACCAGATATTTAGGAAGCGACCGATCGGACAGATCGATAAGGTCAGAACCAGCTCTTCCGCTCATGCCGCCTCCCCTCTCCGCGTTCTCCGCGCCTCCGCGAGAGATTTGGGGGCCTTTCTTCAGAAGCACGGGACAAGACTTTTTCTCGCGGAGACGCGGAGAACGCGGAGGAACACCAGTTCTTTAGGAACCGACCGATCAGCCAGATCAACGAGCTCAGAACCGGCTCTTCCATTCATACCCATCCCCTCTCCGCGAACTCCGCGAACTCCGCGCCTCCGCGAGAGATTTGGGCGTTCTTCAGGGGTAGGAACAAACGCTGCGCGTCCTCAGGCCGCCTTGGCCTGATCGCTGGGGGCTCCGACCGCAATGCGTCGGGGAAGAGGCTGCGGCTCGCTTTCGAGCACTTGACGCACCGCCCGAACGAGCTGCTCAGGCCGATACGGTTTCTGTAGAAAATTGAAGCCTTCCCGGATGCCGGCTACTTCGTTGCCCATGAAGTCTACCGTGTAGCCGCTCATGTAGATGATCCGAAGTTCCGGATTTTTCACCCGCAGCTTTTCCGAAAGCTCCAGCCCGGTCAAACCCTGCGGCATGACCATATCGGTGAGCAAGAGGTCGATCTTGCCAGGATGTTTATCCCAGAGCTCCAACGCCTCAGGTCCATGCTCGGCCAGCACGACGTTGTATCCATACTTTTGCAACACCGCTTCAACCAGCATGCGCAAGCCCAACTCATCCTCCACCACCAGAACCGTCTCACTCCCTCCTCGAATTTCCGCCGGGGATTCCACGTGCGGGTCGGGCTTCTTAGTGGGGGGCAAGGCCAGGGCGGGGATAAAAATTCGGAACAGCGTGCCATTGCCGGGCTGGCTGGTGACATCAATCCACCCGTTGTGCTGAGTCACAACGCCGTAGACCGTCGCCAAGCCCAGGCCTGTGCCTTGACCAAACTCTTTCGTCGTAAAGAACGGCTCAAAGATTCGCTCCAAGGTGGCCTCGTCCATCCCGCACCCGGAATCCATGACGGTCAGGCACACGAAGCGCCCGGGACGGCCCTTGGGATTGTCCCGCACTCCCTCCTCGGTCACTTCCTCGATCGACGTGTCGATGACCAAGGTACCGCCCTTGGGCATGGCGTCGCGCGCGTTCACCACCAGGTTCAAGATCACCTGCTCGAGCATGTTCACGTCCCCTCGAACCGGAGGCAGGTTCTCGTAGCAATGAACGCTCAAATTGATGTTCTCGGTGATCAGGCTGCGCAGCATGTTCGAAAGATTGTGAACCACCGAGTTCAAATCCACTTCCCGCCATTGCCCGACCTGTTTCCGACTGAAGGTCAGCAGCTGTCGGGTCAGGTTGGCCGCGCGCTCCGCGGCACTGGAAACACACTTGATGGACTCCGAGGACTTCTCGGTGTTCACCTGGTCGTTCAACAGCAGGCTGGCATGCCCTTGAACCACCGTCAGAATGTTGTTGAAATCGTGGGCGATGCCCGCCGCCAGCTGCCCCACCGCCTCCATCTTCTGGGACTGACGAAGCTGATCCTCCAGCTTCAATCGCTCCGTGGTGTCCTCCGCCACCATCAGCACACAGTTCTCGCGTCGCAGCTCGAGGGGCTCGGCCGAAATCTGCACATCACGAGCCTCGCCGGAGCGCGTGAGCCAACGGCATTGAAAGTCCCTCACGGACCGATGCACCTCCACCTGCTCAAGCAGCTTGCCTTGGCTTTCCGACGCGAGCCAGAGGTGAATCTCGTCCATGGTCTTCCCCACCACCTCGTGCTCCTCATAGCCGAGCGAGCTGAGGAATCGGCGGTTGACATCAATGAACCTTCCCCCCGCGAGACTGATGATCGCCACGGATGCTGGAGACGCGTGAAAAGCCTTCGAGAAACGCTCTTCGAGTTCGTGCAGGGCCGCTTCGGCAAGCCGGCGATCCGTGATGTCGCGCATGATGAGCGCGACGCAGAGGGGACGATGATTCTCGTGATCGCGCACGAGTACCGCGCTCACTTCGGCAGCCACCCGCCTCGACTCGGGATCCGACGACAGCAGCTCGATCTCTCCCATCCAAGCACCCTGGGCCACCACGGAGCGCAGAATAATATCACGGAAGGCTCCCTTCGAGGACTCACCTTCGATCTGGTCCACCCGGAGCGCGACACTCTGAATTGGGTTCTTTAGTCCCAGCAGCTTGCGTCCGGCATCATTCAGGAAAGTGATCTGTCCCTCGAGGCTGACCAGGGCGATGAAGTCATTGGCATTTTCCACGAGGGACACCAGCTTCTGACGCTCGCCCTCCGCCTGCCGACGATCTTCGATCTCCTTGACGAGCATCTCGTTGGCAAGCGCCAACTCGAAAGTCCGCTCCTGAACACGCTCCTCGAGTTCAACGTGAAATTCGCGCAGGGCACCCTCGGCTTGGGTCCGCTGAGTCACTTCCTCGACTAGAGCCTGGTTGGCACGCGACAGCTCCTCGGTGCGTTCTCGAACGCGTTTCTCGAATGCGGCGACCGCCTCGTCTCGATCGGCCTCCAACATCTGACGCTGTTCCACCTCTTTCACCAGCCGCAGTTCGCAGGCTTCCAGCCGGGTCTCGAGTTTGGAACGCTCGAGCGCAACATCGCTCAGCTGCTGCAAAACCCGCGCAAAGATCGAGTCCAGATGCGCGGCGGCCTGAGCGACTTCGTCAGAACCCGCGAGCTGCGAGCGCAAACGGTAGTCACCGTCGCGATCAATGGCTTGGAGGTGCGAGATGAGCTGATTCAGCCTTTCGGCGGCCAGATGGCGAACAAGCTGCCCCACCAGGGCGGCGCTGCCGGCCGACAGCACGAGCACCAGCGAGACCGATTTGAGCCAGCCCAGTGTCGAGCTCGGCCCTGAGATCAGCCAAAGCGCCAGGCTCACCGTTACCGCCACGATGGAACTGGAGCCAACCAACAGTCTAAGGTTTGAGTTCATTCCCAACCAGGAGCCGAACACGCTGCGCGAGAGGCAAACTCCGGACGAAACAGGATCGGAGGAGCTTGCACCCCACGGAAGTCCTTCAGTCGACAACTCACCTGATCATAAAGCAGGAAACCAGCCATCCCACCGCCGACGAACACGAACGGGCAAGAGCCAAGGATGGAGCAGGATAGCTATCCCATCTCCTCATCAGGACGTGCCATAAACATCGAACCAAACACTCCGATACCCAAATGCCCGCCCGTGTTCGTCGGTGGTGATGAAGCCGTCTCAAGCATTCCAAAATACCGGCCGAAACGAGTGATGGTGAGTCACCGCCACCGGTCCCGACCTCAACGCATGAATCTTTTCCATTCTCACCGCGCCTATTTCCTCTTATTGTTCGGCACCGGCACCCTAAATCTGTAGTTGCCCACCGTTCGGGCGGCAGGGAAAAACAGGAATACAGGCCGCGGGTGCTCACTAGAAATCCAGTATGCTTTCGCACGAATTATTTGGCCGCATGGCCGTTGGCACCGCCACCGAGATCGTTGAGTTCGCCTATGAGACCGACAAGAAGCTCTATCGAGCTGTCTTGGAAGCGGTTGCATCGTTTAGAAAACTGCGACCGGTGTTCTTGGAGCGCCAGTCGAGGGCCGAACGGAACCCGACCTTCATCGGCGCCTTGAAGCGTCCGGAGATGGGGTTAATCGCTGACAACCTCATACGCCACTGGCTCTTAGAGAAGCACTCTTCGATGCTGGCCGAGTTCCTGACCAGCCTCGGGATCGCCAATAACAAAGGGGTCGTCGAACAGCTGCCCAGCTCGGTCGGAGACGCGCCATTGAAGTCAGCCGTGGACGCCCTTTTGGCGAAGTACCCGGCCGATGCCGTAACCATTTACCTCAACGCCTTCAATCAGTTTAACCAGGCGGGATGGGAAAACCTCGACGCCCAGCTTAAACAGGATCAGCGTCTCCAGCTGAACGGGGATGGCGGCAAGTAGAGGTGGGTTCGACCAGCCTCGAAGCGTTCCGCCTTCCGCGCCCCGGTAGCAAGTGTTGCCGGCTCCGCAGAATTAGCACCGTTTTGAGTGTGTGTCTTATGAATACTGTCCCATTTCGAGCCACGGTACGCTCCCGAGCCATGTCCCTCCTGGTCGGCGTTCTGAGCCTGGCAGCCGGCCTCAATGCGCAACGGGCGGAGGCTCAATCGGACTTTTTCCGGCGTTTGGGGCTAGGTGGGGGATCCAAGTCGGCTTCGCAAGCAGCAGTGGGAGCTTTGGACGACTCCCAAGTCATCACCGGTCTCAAGGAGGCCCTGGCCAAAGGTGTGCAACAGGCTGTGACCAACCTCGGACGCAGTGACGGGTTTCTTCGTGACCTCGAGGTAAAGATTCCGCTGCCGGATGCGGTGAAAAAGGCCGAACGATCGTTGCGGTTCTTGGGGCAGGACCAGCTCGTGGACAACTTTATCACCACCATGAACCGGGCGGCCGAGCAAGCGACACCGCAAGCCGCCGAAGTTTTGGCGTCCAGCATTCGGCAGCTGAGTGTGGCAGACGCCCAATCCATCCTTCGCGGGACCAACAACGCAGCCACTCAGTACTTCAGGCGCACCAGCGAAACCAACCTCTACGCCAAGTTTCTGCCAATTGTCCAGCAGGCCACGGCCTCCGCCGGCGTCACCAGCGCCTACAAACAAATGGCCGGACAGGCGGGACCCATGCTGAGCATGCTCAATCGCGACAACCTCGACTTGGACGGGTATGTCACTCGCAAGGCTTTGGACGGACTCTTCCTCAAGATGGCGC
Organism: Verrucomicrobiales bacterium; assembly: GCA_016793885.1. Lineage (NCBI taxonomy): Bacteria > Pseudomonadati > Verrucomicrobiota > Verrucomicrobiia > Verrucomicrobiales > Verrucomicrobiales bacterium. The sequence goes on along the minus strand of JAEUHE010000017.1, from coordinate 51,898 downwards.
AAGAGGAGAAACGCATTCGCGAAAACCCACTGGCTCGCACCACGGATGTGCTGAAGAAAGTTTTCGGTTCGGTCGCTCCCTAGCAGCAAGGAATAGCCGCCAACAACACTCTCCCGTGGTAGGGCGCCGGTGAATGCTCCTCCGTTAAGCCGGGATCACTCACGCAACGCAAACGCCACCCATGCATCGCCGGTCGGGCCACCTAACTTGCCGCCTCCGGATGCCGCGATGACCACATACTGCTTCCCATTCACCTGGTAGGCTGTGGCTCACGCCAACTGCGTGGGGTGGGTTTGGGCCCTGCCGGCTTCCCGTGCAATTGCGGCACCAGCCATTCAAGCCCCTCCAGGTTGTCTAATAGCCTCGCCTCCGCATCCTCGTCCGTGTGGTTGAGAATGCCGATGGGTCCCGACCAGCCACTCGACTCGATCGCCTGGAGCAGCGACAGATCCAGATCACCCTGCCCAAGCGGAAGAATCTTTTTCCCTTTCCGGTCGCCCTCCGCCGTCATTCCATTGAGATTTAAGGCGAGGAGGTAGGGCTTCATGCGCTCGAGAAGTTGTGGAAAGCTCGCCAGATGGTCATGCCCATGGTGCTGGTTGTAGACAATTCCAACGTTCTTCAACCCGAGCGCCTGAATGATCGCAATCTGGTTGTCCGGCTCGCCAAACCATCCTCCGTGGTTGTAGAGAGCCACGCTGCATCCGATCTCTGCCGCGGCCAGAGCGATGGGACGCAGACGCCTGACTTCAGCGGCTACCTTCGCCCGCTGCTCCTCCGGGGTTTTGCTGGCCGTTCCCCCGCCAGTCACCCACAGCTGAGCCCGGATGCCGTGGCGTCGCAGCACCTCCAGGATGTTCTTGGCTTCGGCATTGAGCTCGGTCGGAAACCACCAGGCGAGCAGCTGGACCTGATGGCGTTTCAGCGCCTCCATCTCAGCGTCGAACGTGGGAATGTGTTCAGCTCGATAGTCATAAGCCAAGCGCTTGACGCCCATCTTCTCCAACATGGCGGCCCGCTCCTCCGGTCCGCGCTTCCGGGAATCAAAGGGCACGATGCACCACGCGACCAGATTCGACCGAGCGTAAAGACCCGAGGCCACCGCGGCGGGCAGTCGTAGCGGGAATGAAGCCCAGCAAAGGCCGACGCAGAGCAGGGAGAGGAGAGTTGGATAGAGAGAGGAGGCCCGTAATGAAAGTGCTGTGGATCGCGTGGTAACTCGCATCACTAGCCACTACCGTCCGGTTTGATTTCAGGCAAGCGGGATCGGAGAAGCAGGAGTTCCCCTCTCCGTGATCAGCCCGAGCCTGCCGGGGAACACAACCTTCCCATTGCGTCTTGACCGAAAGGGCCAACCAGTGGAGATTAACGATATTATTTCCCATTTTGCCGTTCAGGTTGTATGAGTTCGAGCCATAATCCAATCCCGTGTTCAGTCATGCCTAAAGCTGGATAGGGTCCAGCGGCGCTCAGTTGCGTTTGCTATACCGAGCTGATGCCCACCTTTTGGACAGATCAGACGGCAGATGCGACATCAGCGGGATTGAACCTAAGTCATATGAAGTATAGTAGATGTGGGCAGCTTGTTGGCGAATCGACTCGAGGTGTTGTTCGCTTGCTAGGGCTGTCAGCCTTGGGAACGGTGCTCGCGAGAGCGGATGTGCCCCCTTTGGCGGAGGAAAGCGGATTGCAACCCAAAACTCCTACCCTTTACCTAAATCCCCCCGGCTCCGGAGAACTCCCGCTGAACAACGGGAGAGTCCAGGGCATTGGGATTGGTATCGGTAGCAATGGCAACGTTATGGTGGGCTGGGAGGACGATGGCGCCGACCTCACCGACTATCGAGGCGTCTGGATGCTTATCGATCCCAATGGATCCGTACTAACCCCCGAGGCGGCGATCCCATCGCTGGTAACCCCGTCGATCAATATATTCTCCAGATACCGCGCGTTCTTCCGCCAGAATGAGAGTCCTACCCCAGCGAACACAGCTTACGGCCCGATCATCAAGGCCAACCTCTTTGGAGATGGACTCGGATTCGGTGCCACCGCGTTCTCACTCGGGCTCGAGATCGCCGAATTGGCTCAAGTCAATTTCCAAGCATCACTCGGCGGGGCCGCTGGCGAGTTCACAGCAGTGCAGCTGGTCGACAACGAAGGACAACCCTCCGCGGAGACGCTATCGGGTTATAGCGAGCTGGATGCGGATCGGCCAGGTGACGTTCGCAGCGGCGACTGGGACTTTCTGTCAAATGGAAACCTGGTGATTGTCTCAGAGAGTCGCCAAGCACAGGATTTGGTAGAGCTATTTGGCGGCGAAATTCCCGCCAATCATGCGGCTTTCCGCATTCTCAAACCCGATGGCACGGTGGTGAAACCGCTGACCTTGGTAGGAGAAACCCCAGTAAAGACGGAACTCTGGCAGGGTGTAGGTGTCACGAAGGACGGGTTCGCTGTTCGCTTCGCCAAAGGTACGACCGGCCGCGCCACCGTGCGGCTGTTCAAAAACGACGGCACGCCAGTCACCGGAGATATCGACCTCGGAACCCTCGCCGGCTCGGAGATCTACGCCACGGGCGGTCGCGGTGACAGCGTCGGCTTCCACGGCAATGGCAACGATGCCTACGTGGTCGTGGCTAAGACCCGGGACCCTGATCCGGAAATCAATGTGAACACCCCCTACGTGATGGTGATCAATGCCGATGGGACGCTCCGCTACGCCCGAAAGGTTGCGGATGACTTTCCGAAAGCCAACACCGCGCGCGTTGACGCTGCGATGACTCCGGATGGCCGGGTGGTCGTAGCCTTCGATGGTAGCCAGTTCTCCACCACCCGCCTGGTTCAAGCGCGCTTGTTCAACGCCGACGGCAGTCCGATGAGCCCAACCTTCCTGGTGAGCGAAAAGGAAACCCCCACCACGGCTACGAGCGATTCTCGCCACCCCCGTGTCGCCTGGCGTGGAAACCAGATAGCCATTGCCTGGGAGAGCACAAGCTTTCCTAACGTATCGTCCCGCGTGGTGGCCCTCCGCATCTTTGAGCTGGCAGGAAACCGGACCACCCTGGACTTCAGGGTCATGGGTGGGGACATGACTCTAACTTGGGAAGGTGGTGGCGCGCTCCAAAGCTCGACCGATCCTGGCGGTCCATGGCAGGACGTGCCCGGAGCGAGCAGCCCCTTTGCGATCCGAATGACCTCAGACCACAATTATTTTAGGGTAAGGTAAACGATGTCGAGTCACCCCAGGCATGTTGACCAAGGAACTTCAACGTAACCTCCGTATGAACCTCATCCACCGAACCTCGTTGGCTCCCTGACCGCGTGGTGCGTTCTGGATGCCCCCTTTCACCTCTTTTCAAATCAAACGCGCCTATGATTTCCACGCATTGCGCCATCTTCAGCCTTGGCTTACTCCTGTCCGCTGCTTCCGCGACGGCGGGCGTCATCATCAACGAGATTCACTACCACCCGGTGGAGGAGGCCGTGTTCGACACCAACGGGCTTCCCGTGCTGGATCTGAGCGAGGACGTGCATGAGTTCATCGAACTGCACAACACCGGCACGACGGCGGTGGACCTCAGTCGCTGGCACTTCGACAGCGGGGTTTTGTTCACTTTTCCCAACGGCAGCGTCATCGGCCCTTCGGGTTTTGTCGTGGTCGCGAAAGCGCCGTCCCGCCTGACGGCGCTGAGCGCCTACCCGAGTCTAGCAGGCGCCGTCTACGGCCCCTACTCCGGCACACTGGCCAACGGGGACGGAGAGACCGTCCGCCTCAAAGACGGCGCCGGAGCCATCCAAGACGCGGTTCCCTATGGGGCCACTTTTCCCTGGGCCGTAGGAGCAGATGGCTTTGGTGCGTCGGAGCGCTGGACTGGCATCAATCCGTTGGACTGGCAGTACCGTGGGCGTTCGCTGGAACGCGTCAGCGTTAGCCATCCCTCGGCCGACCCAGCAAACTGGCTGGCTTCCCCCTTTCCCGGGAATCCCAGCCCGGGAAAACCCAACGCGGTCACCCGCGCCACACCCCTGCCCCTGCCCACCCGCGTGCGTCTCGCACAGGTGGACACGGAAGCTTTCCCCATTCAAGCCGGCAAACCGGCCAGAGTTGAGATCACGCTTTCCGGCACCAACGAGCTGGGCAAGGTTCGCGTCGACTACTTCGTGGATGAGATCAATCGGACCAACGAGACCATCAACTCCGTCGAGATGTCGGGCACATCGAGCCAACTGAGCGCGACACTCCCCGGCTTCGCTCCACGAAGCATCATTCGCTATCGGATCATGGCCCAACGAACCACCGCCGATCTGGGCAACTTCGAACAGCGAATCCTGCCCCGCGAGGATGACCCTTTTGCCTGGAACGGATTCTTCGTGGTCACCAACCGAACGTCCCCAACCGACGCCTACGACCTGTTCGCCTCTACCAACACGCTCACCCAATTGGTCAAGAACCAGCAGGACAACCCGGGCCAGGGCTGGAATCCACCCCTCGGGACCAAGCCTATCGGCCGATTCAACCTGACGGAGCCCGCGGTGCTCGCCTACCGAGGAGAGATCTACGACGTGGAAATCCGCCACAGCGGGAGTTTCTATCGGCGTGATTTCTCACGCAACTCGTTCAAGGTGGAACTGCCCGCTTACAAGAAGCTGGCCGGCCACAACACCATACTGATCCTCGACAAAGGGACAGAAAACATGTTCGGCCACCAACTGTTCGAGGCACTCGGATTCCCCACCGTTCGAACCCGCATTGTGGACTTGTATCTCAACAACCAGGGAAGAGTCAGCCGCATCGAGTTCGAGGAGAACGACGAGGAGATGCTGCAACGCTGGGCCGACGCCGAGAAGGTACAAAATCCGGATCAACCGAAACCCGGGACCGGACTTCTCTACAAGGCCAGCGGCTTCCAAGTGCTGGGACCGTTCGGGCCGGCCGATGGTTCAGTCTTACCGCCCAACGAGGGGTGGACTCCTTTGGAACGTTATGAGTGGGTCTACTCCACGAAGAACGAGGACTGGGAAGGCTACGTCCCGCTGAAGTCGATGATTGACGAAATGTGGGCCGCTCGTGGGCCCTTGCCCGCCACGGATATCCCGGCTCTCCGGGCTTATCTGACCGCCAAGTGGGATGTCGCTCGAACCATTGACTACGTGGCGATTCGCGCGTGGATGAGCGTTCGGGATGATACCTACCATAACCACATGGAGTGGAGGCAATCCAACGGTCTATGGACCATGGTGCCTTGGGATTTCGACGGTGAGTTGACCGAGGTGACCAGTTCCATCTTCAATGGCGAGAACGGAAACTGGTTCAAAGACAATATTTTCAAGGCATTCCGGGAGGAATACAAACAACGTCTGTGGTGGCTGAACAACACGGCGTTGCATCCCGACACCCTGGCCGCCAACGGGCTGACCCATGCCAACCTGATCACCTATGCGCCCGCACGTCAGCAATCCATCAATGACCAGACGTTCGGAACCTTCCATCGCCCCAAGCGTCCGGTCAACGTCTCTCCCACGGGAGGTGAATCGGTGGTGGGCCCGGCGTCGCTCGTGAGCAGCGCCTACGAGCACAGCCTGGCTTCAGGCTCCGCCCACACAGCTACCTACTGGGAGATCCGGGCAGAAAACGGAAGCTATCGATTTCCGGTTTTCGCGCAGACGAGCCAAGTCGCTCGCACGTCCATAGCCATCCCCTTCGCACAGCTGGAGCCCGGCCGGCAGTATTTCTGGAGAGTCGTTCACCTCGATGGCGAGGGGCATCCCTCCATCGTTTCTCAGGAGTCCTCCTTCCGCTACGGGGGTAACTTTCGCCGACTCCAGCTGATCGGCATCGACGACTCCTGGAAGTACGACGACTCGGGAACCAACTACACGAAGGTGTGGAGGGAAAATGCCTTCGATGACTCCTCTTGGAAGCAGGGCGCAGGGCTGTTCGGGGTCAGCACGTCCACGCTGACCGCCCCCATCAAGACTCCCCTCCCCCTGGGCTTTCGCACGTACTACTTCCGGAAAAGTTTCACTCTCCCGGCCGATCCCCAAAAGGTAACCCTCCGCGTCCGACACTATCTCGACGATGGAGCGGTATACTATTTGAACGGAGCGGAGGCCCTGAGAGTGAACGTGTCCGCGTTCTTCCCGATCGGCGCCCTCCCACCCACTCAGACGGCCTCACGCGATATTCCCGATGCCACGTTCGAACTCCCGCTGAATCTTCCCACCACCAACCTGGTGACGGGTGAAAACCTCATCGCCGTTCAAGTCCACCAACGCGCCAACGCCAGCCCGGATGTGGTGTTCGGTGCGCAACTCGAGGTCACCGTGGAAACCGGGACAGGAACAGTCCGGCTTAATGAGTTGATGGCGTTCAACCAAACCGCGATCCAACACGGCGCCACTCATCCCAACTGGATCGAGCTGGTCAACGCCTCCAACGAAACGGCCGATCTTGCCGGGACAGCTCTCACGATCGATCCCGCCACACCCGCCCAATACGTTTTCCCCGCGGATACTCTGCTGGGGCCGAAATCTCATCTCGTCGTCTGGTGCAACCCTCCCGACCGTCCCGCTGGATTCATCGCCCCCATCCAGCTTAGCCCCGGCGGAGGGGGAATCTGGCTTTATTCTCCCGACGGCCAAGGAGGCTGGATCCAGCAGGACTCGATCCGCTACGGACTGCAGCCTCCGAACTATTCGATCGGCCGGATTGCGGATACCGAGGGAGTCTGGACTCTCACCCACCCCACCCCGGGGCAGGTCAATCAGTCGCAGGCGCTGGGCAGTCTCGAGGCCGTGCGCGTCAACGAGTGGATGGCCAATCCGAGTTCCGGGCCCGACTGGTTCGAGCTCTTCAATCCCCAACTGGCAGCGGTGGCTGTGTCCGGCTGCTATCTGAGTGACTCCGCGAATCAACCCACCAACACTCAGTTGCCGGCGCTCAGCTTCCTCGCCCCCTGGTCATTTACTCGTTTCCAGGCTGACAGCGATCCGGAACAGGGAGCTGACCACGTCCGCTTCCGGCTCAGTGGCAGTGGCGAGTCAATCCTGCTTTATGATCCGGCCGGCAAACTGGTTGACTCCGTCACTTTCGGTCCTCAGACGGACGGCGTTTCCGAAGGACGCCGGCCGGACGGCTCCAGCACGATTCAAAAGCTCGTCATCGGCGGAACCCCGGAACGCACCAATCGCGGCGACGTCGACTCGGACGGCCTGCCCGATGACTGGGAAGCTCAGTATGGATTCAGCACCGCCACCGACGAATCTAGAATCGACTCGGACTTGGATGGCACTAGCAACTACTTAGAATTCCTGGCAGGCACCGATCCGCGGAACCCCGCAAGCGTCCTCGCCCTGACCGCATTGAGCGAGGGGGATCCAGGATCCCCGCAACTCCTCCTACAAGCATCCCTAGTACCTGGCAAGGTCTATGAGCTACAACGACGGCAGAGCCTGGAGCAAGGTCCGTGGGAGGTTCTTGAGACCGTGGCACCCACCTCGTCTGAACCACAGTTGCGCCGCACATTCCCTCTGGATCCTGGCAGCGTGGGAACGTTTTACCGGCTCATCCTGAAGCAGGGTTGATGATGGATGGGGCGCGATCCGCAACTGAACTCCGCCCTCCCGACCCTCGGCTACGACGCGCTGGCCTTCGCCATATCCTCCTCGTGCTTCGCACGAGCCGATTCGATGTCGTAGTTGTCGTTGTCCGGGTGTTCCGGGTTCAACGGCGAAATGGCGCGCAAGTCCGTGATGATTTTCGGAAGATGCGTCAGGACGTAGTCGACGTCCTCATCCGAGTTGTAAATGCCTAGGCTGAACCGAACGCTGCCGCGCGCGCGCATCGGGGTGAGGCCCATGGCCGACAATACATGGGAGGGATCCAACGAGCCGGTGGTGCAGGCAGAGCCGCTGGAGGCACAAATGCCGAGCAGGTCCAGCTTCAGCAAAACCGCCTCAGCCTCGACGAACTCGAAACAGAGGTTGGTGGTGTTCGGAAGACGGTTGTCGCGCGAACCGTTGCGCAAGACATTCGGGATAGCGCTCATGATCCCGGTCTCCAGGCGGTCGCGCAAGGCGCGGACGCGGGTGTTCTCGTCCGAGAGCGTAGCCATCGCCAGCTCAGCCGCGCGGCCGAAACCAACAATGTTGGCAACGTTCTCCGTACCGCCTCGACGCCCATGCTCTTGATGTCCCCCGATCACATAAGGCTGATACTTGGTGCGACGCTTGACGTAAAGCAGCCCGATTCCCTTGGGGGCATGAAGTTTGTGGGCCGAGAGAGACAGAAAATCGACCCCCAGCGATTTGACATCGATCTTCAGCTTGCCCGGGGTTTGAACTGCATCCGTGTGAAAGAGAACACCCTTGCTGCGGCAAATGGCAGCCATCTCTTCAATGGGGAACAGCACCCCCGTCTCGTTGTTCGCCCACATCGCCGAAACGATGGCCGTGTCAGGGCGGATGGACTTCTCCACCAGATGAACATCAAGCGAGCCGTCGGCTTCGACGGGGAGATAGGTGACTTCATACCCACGCTTGGTGAGGAACTCACAGAAGTTGATGTTCGCAGAGTGCTCCACCGCAGTGGTGATCACGTGCTTCTTGGCGGGACTCAGCATCAGCGCGCTATGGATCGCGGAGTTGTTGCTTTCGGTGCCGCAGCTGGTGAAGACGATCTCCTTAGGATCCGCGTTGATCAGCGAAGCGACCTGAGCCCTGGCATTCTCGACATGTTGATGGACCTGCGCGCCAAATCCGTACGCGCTCGAGGGATTCCCCCAAAGCTCGCGTAGGAACGGCAACATGGCATCCACCACTTCGGGTGCGACGCGAGTTGTGGCATTGTTGTCGAGATAGTAGACTTTCCGATCGCTCATAGATTGCTTGATCCTCCGATGAACAGAGGACCAACTTAGTTTAGACACCGAGACCCAAAGCGCAAGGAACATCCTTTGGGGGGAGGTCCGGGGGGTGAGACAGGCGGTGAAGTCTTGACGGACCCGACGACCCCCAACTTCCTAAAGCCGTTCACCCACGGCGAGAATCGTCTCAAAATGAGGGGGCTGTTCCTCACGCGCTACCACGCTGATCTCGATCCGCTTGAAGCCAGCTTTCTCGATCCAGGCATGGAGATCGCTCTCCGCGAAACCCAGCCAGCGGTCGCCGTAAAGCTCCTTGGCACGCTCGAATTTATGGGCGGCTAAATCCAGGATCATCATTTGCCCGCCGGCCTTCAACATGCGATACGCCGCGGCCAAGGCTTGGAGCGGAACCTCCGCATGATGCAGGGCTTGGCTCAATACCACCAAATCAACGCTTTGATCCTCGACGGGTGGATTCTCGATGGACCCCAGACGGAACTCGAGGTTCTTGAGGCCATTCTTCTTGGCCTTCGCCGCTCCAAACTCGACAATACGTTCGGAGTTATCGACCGCAATAACACGCTTCGCCCGGCGAGCCAACAACTCACTGAGAAGCCCCTCCCCGGAGCCCAAATCAGCAATCGTCAAGGGCGGCAAGGTCCTAAGCAGGAGCTGGCCAAAGGCTTGCCAAGAGCGACCCGGACCGTAGCTCCGATCGAAACGCCCGGCGATCTGGTTGAAATAAACCGTAGCCTGCTCGTGACGACGGTTGAGCACGCGCTTTAAATTGATCTGATCTCCCGCGTATTCCGGCAACTCCTTCGCCCCTCGCACCGCGAGCAACAGAAACTCGCGGGCCATCGGGTCCGCTTCAGGATTGGAACGATAAAAGGTCCGTTTCCCGTCCCTCCGCGAACACAGCAACGAAGCGTCCTGCAATAAGCCCACATGCGTCGAGATACGCGACTGTCCCAGCCGGGTGATCTCCTGTAGTTCGTTGACTGACAGCTCCTCGCGCTCCAAAAGGGCAATGATCCGCAGCCGTGTGGGGTCGGCCAAGGCTCGCAGAGACTTAAGTGTGGTGGTCATCGCTCGGTCCATCCCAACCTGCCGCATCGAAGAAAAACCCTTCAGGCCAGGAAGATCCGGCCGAATCCTCCTGGAGATATCGGGATGGAGTCAAGAAACAGAAAACAGTTTCGGGGACAAAGACAGAGTTTTTGGAAATTCCGTTTGACCGGCGCTAGTTCATATATATCTTCAAATCCAGATACGTGAATGCGTTCCAGTCCAGCTGAATAAAGACAACACAACAACATGAGCAAGAATTACATCTTTTCCTCGGAGTCCGTGGGTGAAGGGCACCCAGACAAAGTCTGCGACACGATCTCCGATGCCGTTTTGGACGCCTGCCTCGCCCAAGACAAGCACAGCCGGGTGGCTTGCGAAACCTATGCCAAGAGCAATCTGGTGGTTGTAGGCGGCGAAATCACGACCAAGGCCAAGCTCGATTTCAACGAGATTGCGCGCAAGGCCATTCGCGAGATCGGCTATGTGAACGATGACGATGTGTTCCATGCCGACAAGGTGCTCATCATGAACGCCATCACGTCCCAAAGCCCGGACATCGCCCAGGGCGTTGACGCCCGCGCCGCGGTGGGCAAGGACACCGACGAACAGGGAGCCGGCGACCAGGGCCTGATGTTCGGTTACGCCTGCAATGAGACGCCGGAACTGATGCCGGCGCCGATCATGTATGCTCACCAACTGGGCAGTGAACTCACCCGTGTCCGAAAGAGCGGTAAGGTTTCCTGGCTGCGGCCCGACGCCAAGAGCCAAGTCTCCGTCCGCTACGTGGATGATCAGCCGGTCAGCATCACCAACGTAGTCGTCTCCACCCAGCACTCCGAAGAGGTCAAACACAAGACTATCAAAGAATTCATCATCGAGGAGATCATCAAGAAGGTTTTGCCCAAGCGCCTGCTCGATAAGGACACCGCCTTTCTGATTAACCCTACCGGACGGTTCGTGGTCGGTGGCCCGCAGGGCGATACCGGCCTCACCGGCCGTAAGATCATCGTGGATAGCTATGGCGGCATGGGCCGCCACGGCGGTGGCGCATTCTCTGGGAAGGATCCCTCCAAGGTGGATCGCAGCGCGGCCTACATGGGGCGCTACGTCGCCAAGAACATTGTCGCCTCCGGTCTCGCCACCAGCGCTGAAATCCAATTTGCCTACGCCATTGGTTATCCCGACCCCGTCAGCGTCTGCGTCAACACCTTCGGCACCGGCAAGGTTCCCGACGAAGTCATCGAGAAAGCCGTCTGCGAAGTGTTCAGCTTCAAACCGGCCCACATCATCAAGCAGCTCAACCTGCTTCGACCCATTTATTCCAAGACCACCAATTACGGGCACTTCGGCAAGGTCTCGGATACCAACAGCATCACTTGGGAAAAGACCGACAAGGCCGCCGCTCTGCGTAAGGCCGTCAAGTAACACCGTTTCAGAGGCCAGGCACTGCCCCCGCAGCGGTCCTGGCACTGAAACACGTCCAAACACTTAAGAAACCGATACTATGGCTACCGTAAAACTCCTGCCGACCCGCGCGAAAGCCGGTAAAAACGGCAATGGCAAATTCAAAGACTACAAGGTCAAGGATATCACCCTGGCTGATTGGGGCCGCCGCACGATCGATGTCTCCGAGCACGAAATGCCCGGCCTGATGTCCATCCGACGCAAGTATGCCGCGCAGAAACCTCTTAAAGGCGTGCGCATCACGGGCTCGTTGCACATGACCATCGAGACGGCTGTCCTGATCGAGACGCTGGTGGACCTCGGCGCCTCGGTGCGCTGGGCCAGCTGCAACATCTTCAGCACTCAGGACCACGCGGCCGCTGCGATCGCCGCCGCCGGAATTCCGGTCTTCGCCTGGAAAGGTGAAACGCTGGAAGAGTATTGGGAATGCACCTTGGATGCCGTCACCCACCCCGGCGGCAAGGGCCCTGAACTCGTCGTGGATGACGGTGGCGATGTCACGCTCCTGATTCACAAAGGCTACGAACTCGAGAAGGGCGACAAATGGGTTAATACCCCTTCCGGCAACCACGAGGAGCAGGTCATCAAGGATTTGCTGAAGCGTGTCGCCAAGGAGCGTCCCGGCTTCTGGCACGAAGTTGTGAAGTCCTGGCATGGCGTTTCTGAAGAGACGACCACTGGTGTGCATCGTCTGTATCAGATGCTCGAGGCTGGCAAACTCCTCGTCCCCGCCATCAACGTCAACGACTCGGTCACCAAGTCGAAATTCGACAATCTCTACGGCTGCCGGGAGTCTCTGGCGGACGGCATTAAGCGAGCCACCGATGTCATGGTCGCCGGCAAGGTCGCCGTCGTCTGCGGCTACGGCGACGTCGGCAAGGGCAGCGCCCACTCACTGCGCGGTTTCGGTGCACGGGTTATCGTGACTGAAATCGATCCCATCAACGCCCTCCAGGCGGCGATGGAAGGCTTCCAGGTCACGACCATCGAAGACACGCTGGGCGAGGCGGACATCTATGTCACCACGACCGGCAACTGCGATGTGATCACACTCGAGCACATGGAGAAGATGAAGGACCAAGCCATCGTGTGCAACATCGGCCACTTCGACAACGAGATCCAGGTGGATCGTCTGAACAAGAAGTCGGGCGTGAAGCGCTTGACCATCAAGCCGCAGGTGGACCGTTACACCTTCTCCAAGGGCAACTGCATCTACATGCTGGCTGAAGGTCGCCTGGTGAACCTCGGCTGTGCCACCGGGCACCCGAGCTTCGTGATGTCCAACTCCTTCTCGAATCAGGTTCTGGCGCAGCTGGACCTCTGGAAGAACCGGGACAGCTACCAGGTGGCGGTCTACCGTCTGCCCAAAAAGCTGGACGAAGAGGTCGCCCGGCTCCACCTCGAGAAAATCGGCGTGAAGCTCACGAAGCTGACCGACAAGCAGGCCAAATATCTTGGCGTTTCGCAGGACGGTCCCTACAAGCCCGAGCACTACCGCTACTAAGCCGCCGGGTCCAACAGAATTCAACGGGCGCACCGCCACCACGGTGCGCCCTTTTTTTTGCTCTTGTTGACGGCCGGCGGGAGCGTTAAAGCCTGTGCATGCTCAAGCCTATTCCAGCAGTCTCCCGCCGCACCATGCTCCGCTGGAGTTCGCAGGCCTTGCTGGCCGCCGGGTTCTGGCCGGGAGCCGTCGCATCCGCCGCCGCATCCTCCTCCGCCTTCGATTTCTTGATCCTCAACGACCTCCACCACGTCGCTCCGGAGTGCACCACCTGGCTGAAAAAAGTCGTCGCCCAGCTCAAAGCACACCACACCGCCGAGTTCGCCCTCATCCTCGGCGATCTGACTGATCTCGGAACCCAGAGCAGCCATCAGGCGGTCAAAAGGACATTCGAGGACCTGGGGAAACCATTCTTTGTGCAGATTGGCAACCACGACTATGCCACTTCTACGGATCGCTCCGCTTATACCGAGACCCATCCGGACCGGCTGAACTACCTCTTTCGCCACCGCGGCTGGCAGTTCGTGGGGGTCGACACCACCGAAGGACAGAAATACGAGAAGACCTCAATTCAACCCGCCACCCTGGATTGGCTGGACAAGAATCTGCGCAAACTGCGCCGCCGTCGCCCGACGGTGCTCTTTACCCATTTCCCTTTGGCGGAAGGGGTGAACTACTGTCCAACCAATGCCAACACGCTGCTGGATAAGTTCCGCGGGTTCAACTTGAAGGCGGTCTTCAGCGGTCACTACCACGCGCTGACCTTGAGACAGAATGACCAGGGTGTAGCCTTCACCACCAACCGATGCTGCGCTCGCATTCGGGGCAATCACGACGGCTCCAAGGAGAAGGGTTACTTTCTGTGTTCAGCCCGCGACGGCGAGCTGCAGCATCGGTTTGTCGAGATGCCCGCCTAGAGCAGTTCCGGCTTCTGCATGAGGCTGGCGATGCGAGCCAGGAGCCGGCCCGCCGCGCCGCCATCCAGCACCCGATGATCGAAGCTCAGCGTCAGGTTAGCCTCCATCACCGGAACGAACTGTTGCTTGGCTTCATCCCAAAAAGGGACCCGCCGTCCCGCCCCCATGCCCAATACAATGGTCTGTTCCGGGAGGGGAATGGGAGTCGCCCACGTCAGGCCGAAGGTGCCAAAATTGGTCACAGTGGCAATCGATTGCCCCGTCGCATCAGGAGGCAATCGGCGCTTCCGAGCCATGTCCACCAATTCGTTGTAGCGGTCGACCAAATCTTTCAAGGAACGCTGGTCGGCCTGCCGCAATACCGGCACCAGCACTCCGTCCTCCGCCTCCACCGCAAACCCCAGGTCAATGCTCGTGGGATGAACCAGACGGTTCCCGACCAACCGGCCGGCCGGAGCACTGTTCTCCGCCAAGGCAACGGCCAAGGCGCGCAATGCATAAAGCGCGGGACCCGGCTTGGGATCCGACTGCCGGCGATGCGCCAAGAGCGCATCGATAGAAATGGGAAGGGCCACCGTTGCCAACGGACGCGACCAACTGCGGCGCATGGCATCCGCCACCGCCACGCGCATCGTTGAAGCGGGACTGGTCCGATGCTTCTCGAGCTGGGCCAGGAAGGTCTCGAAATCTTCAATGGTCACCCGCCCAGCGGCCCCGCTGCCGGCCACGCCGGCCAGGTCAGCGGCATGCAGGCCCAACTCGGCCATGCGCGCCTTCATCCGCGGAGACATATAACCCGCTCCACCCACGTTGGCCGGCACCGGAAGCCCACGCACGGTCGGCTCCACATGCGCTTGTCGGCTGGCCCCATTCGCCACGGTGGCTCCGCTATGTGAGTCATTGGCACCCGGTCGCCCACTCGTCGTGACTTGACTTAGCCCCAAGCGGTCCAGCTCCGTCGAACTGACCTCCAGGTGTCCCAAAACGGACCCGACCGGATAGCTCTCACCCACACATGCCTGGATGTCCGCCAACTGCCCGGCGGCCGGGGCGCGGACCGTCAAGGTGGCCTTGTTCGTCTCTACCTCCAGCACATCCTGATCGGCCGAAATGGAATCCCCAACCTCAACCAAGGCCCGAATAAGCGTTGCCTCGGCGATGGACTCGCCAAGCTGCGGCATAATGATCGGAATCTGAGCCATAATGTCAGTTCAGTGACCGGAATCATGGATCAAGCTGCTTGGCCAGGCCAAAGGAAATCTAAAGCTTTATTTTTTCTCATATTTTGCCACTCTCTTGGCCAGATCCCATTCATGTCTCAATTTGTGATGAATACCTGCCACCCTACTCTTCGTGCTCCGGCTTGGATGGTCCTGAGCCTGCTGGCCTTCGGACTTTACCACGGAGAAGGCGCAACCTCAGCCCCGGAAAACGAAGTGCCCGCCGATAGTGTGGCGGTCTTCAACGAGATCATGTACCACTCACAAAGTGACGATCCCGCTGAGGAGTGGATCGAACTGCACAACCAAATGGCGGTGGATGTCGACCTCTCCAATTGGGAGCTGACCGGTGGGGTCCGGTTCCGATTCACACCCGGCACGGTGCTGACCGCGGGCGGCTATGTCCTGGTGGCCGCCTCTCCCTCCCACCTGGAGCAACGCTACGGGATCACCACCGCCCGCGGTCCCTGGTTGGGTAAGCTGAACAACGCCGGGGACCAGATCACACTCCGCAACCACAACGGCAGACTCATGGATCAGATCAGCTACAGCGACGATTCTCCCTGGCCACCCGGTGCCGACGGGTCCGGAGCGAGTCTCGCCAAGACGAGGCGACTGACTCCTAGCGGCCCGGCCTCGAATTGGCGCGCCAGCTCCCAACTCGGGGGGACGCCAGGCCGGGTTAATTTTCCGTTCCTCGACGGCGCACCGGCGACGACCCGGACCCTCGTCGGACGTGAATCTCCCAGCCGTCACCTCGTGCCAACCGCCAGTGTCGCCGCGAACGCCTGGACCGAGGTTTCCTTCGATGATAGCTCCTGGCTCCCCGGAACCAGTGCGGTGGGCTACGACCTCTCCGGGATCTCGGCCGGCACGAACGCACCCGTCGAGCGCTACTATTCACTCGATAGCACTCTGGCGGATGGTTCGGGCAATGGTTTCGATGCCATTTCTACGTCCACCACCTTCTCCACCAACGTCCCCCCAGGATCCGCTCAGACTCGCTCCACCGACTTCTCTGGCACCAGTGCCTACCTCCAGATACCGGACCCGGTTGATCCCGCTGCTTACACCATCGCGGGATGGGTGCGTTTCGACTCTATCCGGGTCTGCAGCCTGGTGGTGCGAACCGATGCCGCCGGTCCCACCGCGACATGGTCGCATCAGCTCCGAATGGCCTCAGGCGGCAAGCTCCAGCATTATGTCTTCGACGGAGCGGGCCAACTGGTCGCCGGCACCAATGTGCTGGTTCGCAGCCGTTGGTATCACGTCGCCATCACCGCACGGAACGGGGGATCGATGAAGCTATTCTTGAACGGTGTGCGGGACGGATCCGAGCGGACGATCGGAAACCTGTGGAGCGGGGGTGATCAGTGGCGGTTCGGCAGCAACGGAGGGGAAAGCCCGTCCTTTTTCGATGGGCAGCTTTCTGGCATCGGCATCTGGCATGAAGAGCTGTCGCCCGAGGCGATCGCTGCCCTGGCCGGCGGTGCCTCCCCACTGCTCCTCAATGGCCTGGGTTCATTGATCGGCACGGACGTCCGCTCCGTGCTGGCTGGAATCAACAGCTCGCTGTGGCTGCGAACGCCGTTCGCGCTGCCGTCGGGAGGCAACTACAGCGGTTTGAACTTCGACGTCCAATACGCCGACGGATTCGTGGCCTGGCTCAACGGGCGGGAGATCGCCCGCCGAAACGCCCCCACTCTGTTGGACTGGAACTCCGCCGCGACCGATGACCGCCCCCCACTGACCGCGGTTCGAACCGAGTCGATCAACCTTTCCAACCACGTCGCCGTACTAAAGTCCGGCCCGAATGTGCTGGCCGTTCAGGCGCTGAACCGGAGCGCACAGGAGACCAACCTGCTCTTCACCGCCCAGTTGCGAGTGAGTGAACTGCCGGTCGACACGGATGTCCTGAAAGTCTCCTTCCATGAACTGCCATCGGCCCTCGTGCAGCCGTTCTGGATGGAACTCTACAACGACGGCGAAACGCCCGCCGACCTGACCGGCGTCCAGATCCGGCGTGGCTCCCGAGCCGTGGCCACTCTTCCCGCCACCCAGGTGGGACCGAAGCAGACCTTTCTCATCCCATGGCCTGCCTCCGAAGCCGCGCCGGAAGCGGGCGATCGGCTGCACCTGATCTCGGCCGACCAGAAGTCCTGGATCGATTCGGCCACCGTGGCTGGTCTGCTGCAGGCTCGCCGGGAGGTCGATCCCCGCGGCGAATGGTTCCGACCGTCGACCGCCACTCCCGGAGCTCCGAATCAATTCGACTGGCAGGAGGGAGTCGTGATCAACGAAATCATGTATCATCGCGCTCCCTCCTACCCCCGAGCCGGCACTTCCCCCTCCACGACCAATACGCTGCTGGTGGGGTTTGATAGCCTTTGGAGCTACGACAATCAGTCCCCGGATCAAGGCCAGGCCTGGCGGGAGCCCAACTTCGATGTGACCGCCTGGTCAAACGGACCCGCGCCACTCGGCATGATGACCGGAACGCTGCCGTTACCAATCAAGACGCCAATCTCTGCCAACGGCCGCACCACGATCTACTTTCGCACCGATTTCGAAGTGGCCGCCAAGCCAGCCCAGTTCAATCTCTTGCTCACCTCGCTGATCGACGATGGAGCCATTTTTTATCTCAATGGAAGAGAGGTGCTACGGAGAAACCTGACCAATGGACCGGTCACGTCCACCACCCGAGCCATCACCAACATCGGGACAGCGAGCATGTCGCTCCCCTTCCCCATTGCTGCTGACGCACTCGTCCTGGGCCGAAACACGCTCGCGGTGGAGGTGCATCAAGCAGTCACCAATGCATCAGCTGACTTCCTCATGGCGGCGCGACTTCACCTGAGTGAAACGCTCGCACCGGGCACGCCAGGAGAGCCGTTTGCCGAGAACGAGGAGGAATGGATCGAGCTCTACAACCGCTCTACCGACCCAGTCAACCTGAGCGGATGGCGGTTGGCGGAGGCGGTTGAGTTCCAGTTTCCCAACGGGACGGTTATTCCGGCCGGAGGATTTTTGGTCGTGGCGCGGGATGCCGCACCACTGCGCGCTCACTACCCAGGCATCGCCATTCTGGGAGATTACCAAGGCAAGCTCTCTGACTCGTCGGAGAGAATCCTGCTGCTCGATGCGCATCATAATCCGGCCGACGAAGTTCGCTACTACGGTCGCAGCCCTTGGCCGGAAGCGGCCGATGGGGGCGGCTCCAGCCTGGAACTCACCGATCCGCGGGCCGACAACGCCGTGCCGGAGTCCTGGCAAGCAAGCGATGAATCCGGAGCCTCGCCGTGGCAGCGCTACAGCATTCGTGCCACCGCCATAACACCCGCCTTCACCCCCGCCATTTCCGGATTTAACGAACTGCGTCTCTGCCTCCTAGATTCCGGCGAGGCGCTCATCGACAACGTGTCCGTGGTGGAAGAGCCGGGGTTCACCCCCAAAGAATTGATCCAAAACGGCACCTTCGAGACCGGGTTCACCAAATGGCGCAAGACCGGAACCCATATCCACACCTTCGTGGACTCGGACCCCGATCATCCGGGCAATCGGGTCCTGCGCCTGGTGGCGACCGGACCAGGGAGTTATCTCAACAATATCATCGAGACGACGCTCAAGAACGGCACCCTGGCCGCGCCGGTGGTCGCGGGAAGGGAATACCAGATCTCTTTCGATGCCAAATGGATTTCAGGATCCCCCTTGCTGCGTGCCGAACTCTACTACAATAAGGTCGCAGCCACCACACGTCTGAGCCTCCCCGCCCAGCATGGAACGCCCGGGCGACGCAACTCACGCTTCGTCGCGAACTCCGGTCCCACCTTTAAGTGCCTGGCGCATGAGCCGGCAGTCCCTCGGTTCCGCACACCCGTCACCGTACGAGTCCAGGCCGACGATCCGGATGGCGTAACCGAGATGACCCTGTTCTATGCGGCAACGGGCAAAGCCTGGAACCGCACGAACATGACGCTGTCATCCACGGGCTTCTATGAAGCCACCCTCCCCGGGCAATCAAATGTCGTTCAATTGCAGTTCTATATCTCCGCGACGGATGGCCTGAATGTGACCAGCCTGTATCCGCCGGGCGGAACCAACTCCCGAGCCTATATCAAGGTGGAGAACACACTGCCCTCCGCACGTGTTCCCTTCCTGAGGATCCTGGCCGATCCGAAGGAGGCGCAGGGACTCATGCCCATGACCAATCTGCTAAGCGATGATTTCGTGGAATGCACCATCGTTCTCGGCGAGAAAGAAGTCATCTATGGTGGCGGGTTCCGGCTTCATGGCAGCATGCACAGCCGCCAGACCGCGGACAACAACAGTTTCACCCTGCGATTTCCAGCCGATCACCCCTATCGTGGGATCCGCACCTCCCTGATTCTACGACGGCGCGACCTTGGCGAGATCGTCTGCCGTCACATGCTCGCCAACGCGCCCGATGTGCCGGGCAACTACGATGACCTGGCCTACCTGGTCAGCCCGCCCCTGGGGTCCGGAAGCGTCACCCGGATCTTATTCGGCAACGACGACGACATCTGGGCCAAGTCCCAGTTCGATGGCCAGTCCGCCCAGGTCTACAAGATGGAGGGGATTCGCGAGTTCACTACCACTGATAACGGCACTCCCGAGGGATACAAACTGGCGATACCGATTGGATGGGTCCAATCCTTCGACCTGATCGATCAAGGGAACGACCAGGAGCAGTACCGGTGGACGACCATGATTTCCAACCGTCGCGCCCAGGATGACTACTCACGGTATATCGCCCTGAGCAAAGTCTTCGGCATGACCGGGACAAATCTCCAGCGCAACGTGCCTGCCGTCATGGACGTCGACGAATGGTCCAAGGTCTTCGGCCTGCAATCGCTGTGCGGGGTGGCCGATGTCTACACCGTGGAGAACCCTCACAACTTGGGTTACATGGTTCGGCCAACGGATGGGCGCATGCTCGCTCTTCAAAACGACTGGAGCTTCCCATTCCAAAGGGATACCGGCTCGCCGCTCATCGGCATTCAGAATTTATCCAAGATTTTCAACCTTCCGGTCTACCGCCGGGTTTACTACGGGAACATTCTTCACCTGCTGAACACCACCTTCAATCGCGCCTACATGGCTCGCTGGACGCAGCACTACGGGAACCTGACCGGTGAAAGCTATAGCGGGTATCTGGACTACATCGGCAACCGCAGCACCTCGGCTCGAACTCAGATCGGCAAGCAGATTCCCTTCGAGATCACCAGCAATGGCGGACAATCATTCAGCACCAACTCTCCAGTCGGGATCATCTCCGGACGGGGTTGGGTCGACGTCTTCAAGGTCACCCTCGGAACCACCTCCAATGAGGTGGAGCTGGCCTGGCTGGATGCGGCCACATGGCAACTCCCGGTCGCGTTGGCACCGGGAACCAATATCCTTTCCCTGACCGCTTTCGACCGCAGCGGAGCGGTCGTGGGAGCCGATTCCATCGAGATCGACGCCACCTTCAGCGATCGTCCACAGTTCGACGGCCTGCGAATCTCCGAGATCATGTATCATCCCTCCGATCCCACCGAAGCGGAGATCGCCGCCGGGTTCAATGACTCGGACGAGTTCGAATTCGTGGAGATCGCCAATATCAGCGCTGCACCAGTCTCTCTGAAAGGCGCTCAGTTCGTATCCGGGGTGCGCTTCACTTTCCAAGGGTTGAACATCTCTCAGCTCGAACCAGGCCAACGCGTGGTGGTAGTCAAGAACCTCGCCGCCTTCTCGTTCCGCTATCCGAACTCCACCCGGATCGCAGGCGGGTACACCGGATCCCTGGACAACAGCGGCGAATGGCTGCGGCTGGCGGATAGCTTTGGAACCGTGATCGATGAAGTGCGTTATGGGGATAGTGGCGAGTGGCCGGAGAGTGCCGACGGGCAGGGCAAATCCCTCGAACGATTGTCGTTCCAAGGATCCGCCAACACCTCGCTGAACTGGCAATCCAGCAGCAGTCAGGGGGGAAGCCCCGGGACCGCTGCCGACATCACCCCGCAGCTGGAAATCGACGTAAACAACGACGGCACGCTGGATCTCCGCGCCGTGGTCCCCGGAGGGAGGCCACATCAACTGCAATCACGAGCGCGATTGGACACCGGCTCCTGGAGCGCCGTACGCACTCTACCGTCAGCAGCGAACGCGCGCGTGGAGCATCTCACCGAAACGCCACCCGCCGGTTCAGCCAGCCAGTTCTATCGACTGGTCCCGGAGTGAGAGTGCTTCAGGCGAATGCGGCCACGAAGCAAGCTCGCGCGCCGAACCTGCTGAAGCAGGAACTCCATACCCCGAGCGGCCAATCCCCGTACGGAGTTCCGCCTTCAGGCGGATGGGGCCACGAAGCAAGCCCGCGCGCCGAACCTGCTAAAGCAGGAACTCCATACCCCGAGGGGCCAATCCCCGTACGGAGTTCCGCCTTCAGGCGGATGTGGCCACGAAGCAAGTCCGCGCGCCAAACCTGCTCAAGCAGGAACTCCATAGGCCGAGGCCTAAACCTATCCTTCTACCCTCCCCCTCCCCCCACCGCAATCGGGACATCCTTCGCGGGCAGGCGCTCGATACTGTCGAAAGTTGAAAGCTCTCAGATCAAAAGCGAGCAGTCGCCCCCAGAGCGGTTCTCCGAAGCCCGCCAACACCTTGATCGCCTCCATCGCCGCCATTCCTCCCACGGTGGCCGCAACCGCGCCGAACACCGGGAAGCGCCGTTCCCAGGTCGTGGAAGGCTCCGGATAGAGGCAGCGAAGACACCCGGTCCGTCCGGCGACAAACGTCGTCAGATGCGCCTCCAACTCATAGACCGCCGCCTCTACCATCGGTCTTCCCAATCGCATCGCGGCCCGATTCATCGCGTAGCGTTCCGCGAACAAAGGCGCGCAGTCGACCACGAGATCTGCCATTCCCACCAAGCGATCCGCATTGGCCGGTGTCACATTCTCGGGAAACGCCTCGACCTCCAGCCCTGGGTTCAGTTGCTTCAGCCGGAGCGCCGCGCACTCGACACGAGGTTTGCCCACCCAATCGTGGGTCATCAGAATCTGCCGATTGAGATCGTCGAGCCTCAAATCCCCGGCGTGCGCCAGGATCAAGCGCCCCACTCCCGCGGCCGCCAGTTGGTAAGCCACCGATCCGCCGAGCCCGCCACAGCGGGACACCAGAACTGTCGCGCGCTTCAACCGCACTTGCCCAGCCTCCCCAAACCCGGTCACCGGAAGTTGCCAGCCATATCGGTCGCGCTCCGCCTCACTGAGGAAGGGTTCGGAAGCCGACACCCTCGCGGCCCGAGGATCCGGCCTGCTGCCAGAAGCCGGCTCAGTGTCCATAGGCCTCGTTGAACGTAGGGATCACCTGCCCATCCCTTAGGTTAAGGACGCAGTCCGCCAACCGACGCGCTTCCGACAAGCTATGGGTCACATGAAGAATCGTCACCCCCGACAGCTTGCGCACCGACTGGAGCAATTGACACATCTCCTCGCGGGTTTCCTCATCCAAAGCACTCAGCGGTTCGTCGAGGCACAGGACCTCAGGATGGAACGAAAGGGCGCGTCCCAGCGCGACGCGCTGAATCTCGCCTCCGCTGAGACCCTGAGGATGTCGGTCGAGCAAGTTTCCCAAGCGAAGCCACTCGGCCAGTTCCGCAGTCCGTTCCTCGATGCGCCGGGGATCCCATCGGCGCAAAGCCAGGGCAAAGCTGAGATGTTCGCGCACCGAGAGGTGGGGAAACAGGGCTCCGTCCTGAGGGACTAATCCAATCCCGCGCGCGCCCGGAGCCTCGCGTGTAACGTCTCGTCCCCGCAGGCGCACACTTCCCCCCACGGTAGGACGAAGCCCGCAGATGGCTTCCATGAGCGTGGTCTTGCCCGCACCTGTCCGCCCCATCAAGACCGCATGCTGCCCCGCCGCGACTCGGAAGGAGATATTCTGGAGTCCGAACTGCCCAGCGGTCACCGAAAGACGCTCGACGTCGATCATGGCCGCACCCCCTGCTCCAAGGATCGGCTCCCGCCGAAAGCCCGAATCAGCAGCAACACCGCCACCGCGGCCATCACCATCAGGAGCGACACCGCAACCGCGGCCTCCAGATGCCCCACGCTGAGTTCTAGGAAAACAGTGGTCGGCAGCACCTCGGTCTTGAATCGGGTCGCCCCCGAAAAAATCAAAATGGGTCCGAACTCCCCGAGAGACCTGGCCCAGGCCAAGGTCGCAGCCGTTAGCAATCCCCGTCGAGCCTCGGGAAGGACGATGAGCCAGAAAGCTTGGGAACGACTGCATCCCAGTGTCATCGCCACCTGCTCTTGCCGCGGGCTGATGTGGTCAAAGGTCCCCCGCAGCGTGCGGACCGCGAAAGCCGCCGCCACCATAAACTGAGCCAGAATCACACTGGGAATGGCATAGGTCACCGAGATCCATCGTTCCAAAGCCTTGCCTGGAGGAGTCTGGAAAAGGATGAGCAGACTGAGTCCGATCACCAGCGGAGGAAGCACAATCGGAATGTCGAGCAGCGCGTCAACCAACCCCTTGCCACGAAAATGGGTTCGCGACATCAAATAGCCTATCGGAACCGCCACCCACAGGGATAAGACGGTCGTGAGCGTGCAGCTCAGGAGGCTCAGCCTAATGGAATAGCGGATCTCCGGACTGCGGAGCGCTTGAAGAAAATGCGATGGTGACGTGTAGGTGAGATCGGCAATCAGCATGGCGAGAATCAGCACCAGATAGACCCCACCCAGAATCCACAGACAGGCAAAGAAAACTCGGTCCCGCCCACTGGCTCCCGGAGGCAGGTGACCGCCGGGAGGGCTGTGAGGTGGGCTTGGGCTTTTCTCGGGAAGGAAACTCATGGAGTCCCTCCGCCCGCCCGCCACCGAAAGCCCGCGCGCTTAAACGCCTGACGAGAGGAAGCCGAGTGAAGCGCATCCGACAGGCGCTCCGCCGTCAGGCGGTGGGAGGAGGTGAGGCTCACCGCGTAAGGCTGGGTCGCCGTGATGTTCGATCGATCCCACTCCACGACATCCAAATGGTCCTTAACCGGCGTGGTGTTCGAACGAAAGACCACGGCTGCGTCAAGCCCCCCAGCTCTCAGCTGATTGACCAGTAGGTCAGCCGTGGCACTCTGCACCACCACATTGGAGCCAACGGTCCGCAACAGCCCCATTGAATCCAGCGCCCGCTGCGTCAACCCTCCCAACGCACTCTGCACCGGATGCCCGAGCCCCACCTTCAGCCCGGGACGAGCCAGATCCTCCACTCGAACCAGTCCGCGCGGATTTCCCTTCTGCACCAGGATCGCCAACTCGGTCTCCGAAAGCACCGACTGAACACCGAACCGCTCCTTCACCCCCTCAAAGAAGGAAGCATCGCAGGCCAGAAAGGCATCCGGCGTCACTCCCGCCTTCATCTGCGCAACCAGAATGCCGCACCCATTGTAAACCCGATTCACCCTGACGCCCTCGCGCGACTCGAACTCGCGCAAGGTAGGTTCGATGGCCAAGCGATTGATGCCTCCGCTGTAGAGCACCAGTTCCGGCTGCTCCGCCCACAAGTCCCCGACTACCGTCCGATAGCCGTTGGTGGCAAAGACCAGGAGCCCGGCATCCCTGGCTCCCATGAATCGAGCAAATCTCAAGGCGGCGGTAGGCTGCTGCGACGACTTCAGGATCCCACTTTGAACCTGCTGCCGAGCCCCCGACCAGCCCACCACCGAAACCGCGTCCAGTTCCGGATACTGCGCGACCGTCGCATCCCACACGACGCCCACATCCACCGTCCCTAGCTTGAGGTCGTTGGCGACGTCGTTAACCGTGGGTTTCATGACCCGAACCCGCTTTTCGAACATGGCCCAATCGCCCGAGGCCACTAACAGATCTCGAACCACCTTCCCAACCGCTGCCGCGTCAGGATTCGCCATACCGAACGTGAGATTTTTTTCGATCGCATCTTCCAGCGAGTGAACGTTCTTGGGGTTGCCACGCGGTACGGCCAGCACCGGCGTCAGGTAGGCGAGCGGGAGCACCTCATCCACCAAACGCTGCGAGCGGGCAGCATCCATGTAGCTTTGGTCGGCCGCGATGAAAAGATCCCCCTTCGCGGCCACGCGCAGATTGGCGAGCAGCGTGCCGGAGCCTCCATACTGAATTTGCACAGGCACACCGAAGCGGGCCTCGTAGCGCCGGGCGACTTCCGAAACAGGCGGTTTCAGCCCAGCGGCGCAATACACGACCAGCGGAGCGGAGGGATGAGTCACCTGTGGCGAAGGACGCCACCAAAGCAGGCCGATGCAGGCGGCCGCGAGCAGCAGCGAGGCGATGACGATGTTGCGTCCGAAATTCAAGCGACGCGATCGTTGCGATTCGCCGCCGGCAAGACAATCCCAAAGGAAGGAGGCAAAGGGGCAAGGCAATCGGGGACGGGGCATGTAGGAGCCGACCATTTCCCGATGGGCCGACACGGACCACGGTACATTCCGACGGGATGGGAATCGATTCCCTCGGCATATTCATAGTAAAGGACGCGATGGGGAAACTCGAGGGAAGACCCAGGCAGGACTCTTCTTTCCCCCTCGGACATCGCGTCCTTTGCGTCCTTCGCGATTCAACACCCTCCCCAGCTGGGATGTCATCCATGGTGTGGATCTGCGCGGACTGAATGGCTGTCCCTAGAGTAGCTCCCGAAATCGGTCCAACAGCCCAAGTCACCAAGCCCTCACTTTTTCTCCTTTCCTCTGGGCGCCAAATCGGGATGATGCGCCCCTGTTTTTAACAATCTATGAAGATCGTTCTTGCATATTCGGGCGGCCTGGACACCTCGGTGCTGATGTCCTGGATCAAAGAAAAGTATGACGCCGAGATGATCGCGTTCTGCGCGAACATCGGTCAGGAGGAAGAGCTTAAGGGACTGGAGAAGAAGGCCCTGCAAACGGGAGCCTCCAAGATTTACATCGATGACCTGCAAGAGGAGTTTGCTCGCGACTTCATTTATCCCATGGTCCGGGCCGGAGCCATCTACGAAAACCAGTACTTCCTGGGCACCAGCATCGCCCGCCCCCTCATCGCAAAGCGCATGGTGGACATCGCCCGCATCGAAAAGGCGGATGCCATCGCCCATGGCGCCACCGGCAAAGGGAATGATCAGGTACGCTTCGAGCTCACCGCGGCCGCACTGGCTCCCGGACTACAAATCATTGCGCCCTGGCGCGACGAGCGCTTTCGGACCGAATTCCCTGGCCGCGCCGAAATGATCGACTACTGCGCGCGCAAACGGATTCCAGTCCAGGCCAGCGCCAAAAAGCCCTACTCGATGGACCGGAACCTCCTCCACATCTCCTTCGAAGCCGGCATTCTGGAGGATCCGTGGTTCGACGCTTTCGCCCCGGCGAACAAGGGCATGTTCAAGCTCTCCGTCGCTCCGGAAGACGCCCCTAACAAGTCCGAGTATGTCACCCTGGACTTCGTCAAAGGTGACTGTGTCGCCGTCAACGGCAAGAAACTCAACCCGCTGGGGGTCATGCGTGCCTTGAACAAACTGGGTGGCAAACACGGGGTCGGACGGGTCGACATGGTGGAAAACCGGTTTGTCGGCATGAAGAGCCGCGGCGTGTACGAAACGCCCGGCGGCGCGATCCTGCAGTTCGCCCATCGTCAGATCGAAAGCCTGACCATGGACCGGGAGGTCATGCATCTCCGCGATTCACTGATCCCCAAGTATGCGGAACTGGTGTACTACGGATTCTGGTTCGCCCCCGAACGTCTTGCCCTGCAAGCCCTCGTCGAGGAAAGCCAGCAGAATGTCTCCGGCTCCGTCCGCGTAAAGCTGTACAAAGGTGGAATTTACGCTGCCGGCCGCAAATCGAAGCTCAGCCTTTACAACCCTCATATTGCGACCATGGAGGCCGATCCCACCAAAGCTTACAACCAGGACGACGCCACCGGCTTCATCCGGCTGAACGGCCTGCGACTCCGAGTTGCAGCACAGGTTCAGGGGAGCAAGAGTCTGCGACGGGTGAAATAGTCCCTCAAAATTGGTTTTCAAAGGCCCGCGCTTTCAGTAAAGTGAAAGTTCGGCTTTCCGGACCGCAGAGGCGGCTTACCGGGCCTATCAATTTGCATTGGGAATAAAAATGGCGCTCATTGTCCAAAAATACGGCGGCACTTCGGTCGGGAACCCCGAACGAATCAAGAACGTCGCCCGACGGGTGGCGGAATACCGCCGACGCGGGGATCAGATCGTGGTGGTCGTGTCCGCCATGAGCGGCGTCACCGATGGACTGATCAAGATGGCTAAGGAGATCATGCCTCTGCCCAGCGAGCGTGAAATGGACATGCTCCTGGCAACCGGAGAGCAAACGACCATCGCGTTGACGGCCATGGCGCTCCACTCGATCCACGTCGACGCCGTGTCGCTTACGGGAGCCCAGGCGGGCATCGTCACCGACGGTGTGCACACCAAGGCCAAGATCAAGAACATCAGCCCCGAGAAGGTCCATTCGATGTTGGATGCTGGGAATGTGGTGATCGTGGCGGGGTTCCAAGGCGAAACCCGGGAAGGCCAGATCACCACTCTGGGTCGCGGAGGTTCAGACCTCACTGCCATCGCCCTGGCCGCGGCGCTCAAGGCCGATCTGTGCCAGATCTACACGGACGTCGATGGGGTCTATACTGCCGACCCACGGATCGTCCCATCAGCCCACAAGCTGTCCGAGATTTCCTACGACGAGATGCTCGAACTCGCCAGCCTCGGCGCCAAGGTCATGCAGTCCCGCTCCGTCGAGTTCGCCAAGAAATTCGGTGTAATCTTTGAAGTCCGTTCCAGCCTGAACGAAAACCCCGGCACGATTGTGAAAGAAGAGACCAAGAATATGGAGGACGTCGTCATCCGCGGCGTCGCGCTCGACAAAAACCAAGCCAAGTTCACCCTCGTCGCGGTGCCCGATAAACCCGGGGTTGCCTCCCATATCTTCAAAGCTCTGGCCGATGCCACGATCAATGTGGATATGATCGTCCAGAATATCAGCCATGGGACCGGCTCACCCTCCACCGACCTCTCCTTCACCGTGGAGAAAGCGGAGCTGCTCAAGACGGAAAAAGTGATCGAGCAGCTCAAAAAGGACATTGGATTCTCTCAGGCCATCTGCACCGACAAGATCGGCAAGCTCTCCATCGTAGGAGTCGGGATGCGCAGCCACTCCGGCGTGGCGGCCAAGATGTTCGAGACGCTGGCACGCGAGCAAATCAACATCGACATGATCTCCACCAGCGAGATTAAGATCTCCGTGGTGATCGACCTGCAGAAGGGCGAGCAAGCCATGAAGGCCGTGCACGAGGCCTTCATCGGCCCGAAAGTCTAAACCATGATCCCCGCGATAGGTTGGGAGCCTTCTTCCACCAATCGCACCGCCCGACCGTTGATCTGAACCTCCATGCGGCGATGATCCAAACCCATCTGGGCTAGGATCGTGGCCTGGAGATCGCTGACATACGCCCGATTCTCCACCGCATGATAGCCGAATTCATCCGTGCTGCCGTAAATCATGCCGCCGCGAATCCCGCCTCCAGCCATCCAGGAGGTATAGCCCTTCGGATTGTGGTCTCGACCGGTAGTGTTCTGAGACCAGGGAGTGCGTCCGAACTCGCTCGTCCAAACCACCAAGGTCTCGTCCAACATGCCTCGCTGCTTAAGATCGCGGATGAGTCCAGCAATGGGCTGATCGACCTGACGGCACAGCGGCCCATGAGTCTCCATGTCACCATGAGCATCCCAGGATCCGTTGCCGCCACCGGCGTGGCAGATCTGAATAAAACGAACCCCGCGCTCAGCAAGCCGTCGAGCTAACAACAGCTGGCGTCCGAAATCCTCCGTCTCCTTCTGGCCAATCCCGTACAGGCGCTGAATCGACTCTGGCTCGGACCCGAACTCGCAAGCCTCCGGGGCATGCAACTGCATCCGGGCGGCCAGTTCGTACGATCGGAGCCGCGCCGAGATCCCATCCTCCAGAGCGTAGTCCTCCCGAAACCTTCGATTGAGCTCAGCCAGCACCCGCATGCGCTCGTCGCGCTCGGCGGCGGACGTTCCAGCCGGGGGCTGAAGGTTTCGGATCGGCACCACGCCCGGCTGAAAAGGGGTCGCGGCATAGGTGGCACCCAGATATCCCCCGTTCAGCTGGATCGGGGATGACGGACGGCCCATGTGAACGAAACTGGGAAGGTTGCGATTCTCGCTTCCCAAGGCGTAAGCAATCCAACTGCCCAAGGTGGGATGATCCACAACCCGGTTCCGATGGCCCGTCGCCGTCTCGATGACCGCGGGAAAATGATTGGTCTCGTGACACCACATCGATCGGATCACGGCAATGTCATCGACCACCGATCCCACCTGAGGAAACCAATCGGACACCGGGATCCCTGCCTGCCCATAGCGGGTGAACGTGCGCTTCGAGGGGATAACCGGCCGCTTCATTTCCGCTAGATTGTCACCAAATCCCACCGCATCGATGAGGGTTCCCGCGAGACGGTTATCCTTCGGATCAAAGGTATCAATGTGGCTTACCCCTCCGCACATGAACAAGTAGATGACTGATCTGACCTTGGCCGGCCGGTGCGATGACAAGGAGGAGGCCTCCAGCCGTGCTTGACCGGACAAGAGACTCCCAATGGCCGCGCCAGTGAATCCACCAGCCATTTGATGGATAAACTTCCGCCGTGGAAGCAAAGAACCGTCTGAGCGATGACCTGAGGAATGGGGCGCCTTACCGGACATAGAGAAACTCATCCAAGTTCATGAGCATCCAAGCAAACCCTTTCCGCCAGTCAGCCGATTGGGAGGCGAATGCTTGCGCCTGAGTCAGCTCGTCTCCTCGTGGAGGACGTCCCAGCAGCCAGCGGTAGCCCAGCGTGATCGCTGCATCCACATCCCCGGCACAAGACTGCTCAAGGCGCGCCGCAAGCTGCGCCGAAGCCACCTCCACACTCGGATGATTCATGAGATAGAGGGCCTGGGTCGGCGTCACGGTTTCGTTCCGACGGGAGCATACAGCTCGGCCGTCCTCCGCATCGAAGGTCTCCAGTGAATCGGGCATCGCGTCCGTCGAGGAGCGGTAACCGCGTGACATGAAGGCCGCTCGACGATGCTGAGCACCGCCACCTTTCTCTGCCTCCCGGTTCTGGTGCTTGGCTTCATTAAAGGCCGGCCCACCCAAGGACAAATCCAAAGAGCCCGCCGCAGCCCACAGTGAATCGTGGATGGGCTCCGCTTCCAACCGTCGCAACGGAAACCGCCAGAGAGAAAGGTTGGCCGGATCTAGCGCCCGAGCCGCCTGTTCAGCCGTCCGATCCCCGGCAGAACTGCGCCGATAGGCCTCCGAGGTCACGATGAAACGATGCAACCACTTCATGCTGCAGTTGTGGCTCACAAACTCGGCCGCCAGCCAATCGAGTAATTTGGGATGAACCGGAATACCCCCAAGCGTCCCGAAGTCACTCACCGAGGCGTGCAGCGGCGTGCCGAAATGCCAGGCCCAGATCCGGTTGACGACCACGCGCGCAAAGAGTGGGTTCTCCGGAGCGGTCAGCCAATCCACAAACGTCTCCCTGCGACCAGCCCGAAAGTCCAAGGTCTGCGGCGCAAAGGGGAACCCTGGGGTCACGGGCTGCTGGAGCTTGGGACGCTGGGGATCTCCGGTCCCGAGAACATAGTTCGTCTCGGTGAGTCGCTTCGAATCTTCGGCGACCGTCCAAAACCGAGGGAGCGGCTCCGGTGGCTTGATGCCGTTAATCTGCTTCAGATAATCATCATACACCTTAATCTGATCCGGATTCATCAGCGCTTTGATCTTGGGGGGATCGATGCGCAGGATCGGATAATAATCCTCATAGAGCTTTTGCTCGGCAGCATTCCGCTGCCGTTCCGGCTTCCGGATTGCAGACTGCACTTCCGGAGTCATCATCTGAAGCCGCTCCTCATACAGACGTGAGTGAAACGGCTCAACAAAGCGACGCATGGCCTCGACCACCGGATTCAGCTGATCCTCATACTCCCTCATCTTGCGCCCGCGCGCGACGATTTGCTCCGGTGTCGCCAGATCCATCGGCCGCAGCACCAATGGGTCGAAGAGAGCCTTCATCGAGTAGAAATCCTTCTGAGAGATGGGGTCGTAAAGGTGGTCATGACATTTGGCACACCCGACCGTAAGACCCATGAATGCCAGCGAGACGGTATCGACCGCCGCTAGCG
This sequence comes from Verrucomicrobiales bacterium, assembly GCA_016793885.1. NCBI lineage: Bacteria > Pseudomonadati > Verrucomicrobiota > Verrucomicrobiia > Verrucomicrobiales > Verrucomicrobiales bacterium. The sequence continues at coordinate 20,613 of JAEUHE010000017.1, read as the reverse complement.
CCAACTCTTGATCGGCATTGGCCTGAGTCAGCGCGCCACGAGCCAAAAAGCCCGAGGCAAACACATCCTCCGGGCGCGGTTCCACTCGAGTCAGATGCCCAGCCGGAGAAATCACCTGCCGCCGAGGCGCGCGATTGCCACAGACTTGGGCCCGAACAAATTGATCGTACGGAAGATCCTGATTCAACGCATCGATCACCCAGTCCCGCCACAGATAGATGCCGGACTCGGACGGCATGAACTCATCCTGATCCGCATAGCGCAAAACGTCGAGCCAGCGACGCCCATAGCGAACGCCATGTTGCTCACTCGCGAGCAATCGTTCCACCACGCCCTGCTCTGCTGACGCCGACTCATCCGCCAAATACCGATCTTGCTCCTCGACCGAGGGCGGCAGCCCCACCAGATCCAGGTGGACCCTTCGTAGCCAGGTTAGCTTATCAGCCCGGCCAAGAGGCAGAACGCCCTTTTCACGCTGGACCTCACCTAGAAACGCATCGATCGGATGAGTCGAAGGAGCGGTACCGGCCGGCAACGGGGGGCGCACCACGGGTCTGAGCGACCAGAGGTCCTCAACCTTGGTGCGCTCGATCGCGAAGCTGGCCTCGCTAAGTCCGAGAGTGAGCGAGATGAGAAGTAAGCAACGAACCACCACACCACACGCCAGCCTCCGCCAATAGCGGCATTCACCAGAGACGAGTGGCGCGTGGGACGTGAACACGGCAGGATTCAACCAGGTTTACCAGGCCAGCGCAAGCGAAGGCAACGAGCTTGGGAGGGTGATCAATTCTGGAGAAAGCTCGGTCCCCCGTACGGAGTTCCGCCTTTAGCTTTAGGCGGATGTGGCCACGAAGTAAGCTTGCGCGCCGAACCTGCTGAAGCAGGAACTCCATACCCCAAGGCCTCGGTCCCCCGTACGGAGTCCCGCCTTTAGGCGGATGCGGCCACGAAGCAAGTCCGCGCGCCGAACCTGCTCAAGATGGAACTCCAATAAAAGCAGGAGGAACGAGAACCAGAGATAAAATACCAGTCGGGCTGCCCACTCATTTACCTCGATTCCGTGAACAGAGTGAATCTAGATTGGCCTCGTGCTACGTAACATCATCTTTGATTGGTCAGGCACGCTGATCGACGATCTCCCTGCGGTCTGGGAGTCCACCAATCATGTCTTCGAGAAGGCGGGCCTTGCTCCGCTGACTTTGGAGCAATTTCGCAGTGATTTTCGTCTCCCGTTCCAAAGCTTTTACCAGCGTCATACACCTCACATTGCACTAAGCCAGCTTGAGGAATGGTACCATGGGAAGTTTCGCGAGGTTCAACACCAAGTGCGCGAGCTTCCCCACGCGCGACGCTTTCTCGAATTCTGCCGGGAACGAAAGCTCCAGACCTTCGTCCTCAGCACCATCCATCGCGATCACTACGCCACCCAGTGCGAAGTCACCGGTTTCGATCAATTCGTCCATCGCCCCTACATCGAGGCCTGGAACAAGAAGGAGTGGATCCACCGAGTCCTTCAGGAAAACGGTCTGCGAGCGGACGAGACGGTATTCATCGGAGACATGGAGCATGACATCGAAACCGCGCATCACGCCGGGGTGTTCTCGTGCGCCGTACTCACCGGCTACACCGGGGTGACACAACTGCGCACCCAGAAGCCCCACCTCATCGTCGAGCACCTTGGCGAATTGCAGGGTCTGCTCCAGGCGAGCCAGCTTCAATTTCCTCCCAGTGCCCCGCTCGCGACCTCGGGAGAACGACATCCGATCGGCACGGTAGGCGCCCTGATCTTCAACAGCGCCGGCCAGGTTCTCATGATACAAACTCACAAGTGGTCCCACCTCTGGGGGATTCCCGGAGGCAAGATCAAGTGGGGGGAAACTTCGGAATCGGCCCTGATTCGCGAAATCGAGGAAGAGACGAATCTGGCCATCACCGATATCCAATTCGTTATGGTTCAGGACTGTATCCATTCCACGGAGTTCTACCGAGATGCCCATTTCCTGCTCCTCAACTACACGTGCCGTGTCGCTCCTGGCACCTCTGAAACCGTTCGGCTCAACGAAGAAGCTCAGACCTATCGGTGGGTTGAACTTGATCAAGCTCTGGCGATGAAGCTCAACACCCCTACCCGAATCCTACTCGAGCAGGTACGCGCTTGCCGTCCCACTCAGCCCCCGCCCGCCCATGACTGATTGCATCACCCTCTGCGATTTAGAGGTTCGCTACCGCGTCGGGGTGCCCGATGAGGAGCGCCAGAACCCCCAACGCCTGCTGCTGACGATCCAAGTCTTCCGAGAGTTCAACGCCGCCATCCAGACGGACTCGATCGACACCACCACCAACTACTTCGCCATCAGCGAACGACTGAAACGGCTAGGAGACCATCGGGAGTGGAAGTTGATCGAGAAACTGGCGGGAGACATCGCGGCGCTCATCCTCGCCGAATTCCCCTGCGAGCGCGTCGCGGTGGAGGTGAAGAAGTTCATCATCCCGGAAACACGCTATGTGTCGGTCCGACTCGAACGAAGTCGCCCGCTTCGCGCTTGAAGTCGACCCAGCGGAAACGACAAATAGAACCACGGATTTCTCGGATCGCACGGATGGGCAAAACATCGAACCTAAAACCGGGAATGAACTGACCACGGATACCACAGATGACACGGATTAAAAAGGGGTTGTGACAGTCCCTTTCAGAGTGATGGGGTCACCCTTCCAAGTCTCTGCGGATCCGTGTCATCCGCGCAATCCGTGGTGAATCGCTTTCCGACCGAGAATTAGGGTGCCGAAACGGACGCACGGCTCCGCTCGAACTGCTCCGCCATTTCCTTCAGGATCCGATCCTTCACGCGCTCGGTCATGACGCTTCCGTGGTCGCCCGGCAGAATTTCAACATAGCCGCCATGGTCTTTGGTCGACAAAAAGTCCCGCAGCAACTGAACAGCAGGATCTAGGTAGAAACTATCCCAGCCCGCCGCGATGACATGGATCTTCCCTTGGAGCTTGGGACCAAGCTCCGCCCAGCGGCTCTCCAAAACCAGCCTAATATCATAGCGCTTCCAAGACTCGGCCACCTCTCGATGGATCGTTCCAACTCGCTTGTCCATGATCTGGAGGGGCCTGCCGTCCGGACCTCGCGGGCTAAACACCGCATCAAAGGAGTCCAGCTGACCGCCATAGCCCGTGACCAGCTCCCACAAGTTCAGCTGCTGGAAGGTCTGCATAACCTTCTCTCGATTTCTCGCCACGGGACGTGGATAGCCCTCCCGCGTCCAGTGACCGTTGCGATCCTCGTAAAGGTTCATCGTCTGAAACGCACGAAAATCGACGGGGTCCGGAGCCGTGCTCCAGCAGCCCCCAAAAACCTCCGGGTAAGTGACCTGCAGCCACAGGGAGGACCAGCCGCCTGAGGAATGTCCCGCAACGAAACGCCCATAGGGGCTCGGGATGGCTCGAAAACGGCGTTCGATCTCCGGAATCAACTCCTGCGTCAAGGCCTCACCAACCGGGCCGTTGTTGGCGGAATCGGCGAACACGCTGTGTCCCATCGGCACATCCGGATCCAGGAAGACCCGCAGCATGCGGAGCGGCGCCTGGCCGGCTTGCCAACGTCTGCCCGCTTCGGAACCGAGCCAGCCGCGAGCGTCGGTATGCCTCCCACCAAAACCCGGAACCAGGTAACAGGTGGGAAATCGGCGCTCATGCTCCTTGGCATAGTCCGGCGGAATCACAACTGCCGCTCGAAGATACACATCCCGGCCATGGAAGCGACTGAGCCGATCGCTCTTCACCTTAACCCATTTGATCCAGTCAGTATCGGTCAACTCCCCCTCGGGCTCGACGCGCTGATCACAGGTGATCCGCCATTCGCCACCGCGATCGCCCCACAGGGTGCAGGCCATGGGTTTGCTGAAGAGATTTCCGGGACCCGTGGCAAAATCGCGTTGCGTTCCGTCCAGATCGATCAAGACCTGAGCCTGGTAAGCACCGGTGGGGAGACGGTGCAACGGGCCCGGGAATGCCAAAGCGTCAGGATCGCGAAAAGCCTGGCGGTCGAACACCAAGGGAGTGCCCGCGGCCCAATTGGTCACGTCGATGGCATAAACCGGCTGGAGATTGAAGAAATCCAGGGCGAATCGCGGCTCACGACCTGCCGAACGGGAGAGGAAGAGAATGACGCGGCCCGTCACCGGTTCCGGATGCACTGCTGCTGGAAAGTGGACGACAAACCGGACCGGAGCGTTGGTATCTCGTGGAACGAACATGTCCTTAGACCAACCACACACCGCTCCATTCTTGTGCGCACACCCCACAAGAAATGTAGAGATCAGCCCGACCATGACGACAAAACCACCCCGTGACCGCAACCAGAAAGGGAATGCCATAATTGGCGAAACAGTGGTTCGTGCAGGCAGGTCACGCAAACAGATTTTCCAGAGTCTGACCGAATTCAAATCACACCCCACTTCGGGTGCGATTATAAATGGGTGAGGCTAAGGTTGAATTCAGCGGGTAACTCCCTGCGATGGTGCGGGCTTTCAGCCCTCAACGTGTGTGGGGTGATGAAACCTGGGGTTGTCACCCCAGGTGGCCATCCCTCCATCGATCAAGGGCTGAAAGCCCGGCACAAGGCCGCCGAGTCCGTCGCGACTCCACCACCTTTCTCCCCTACTTCCAATCCCCCCCCTCCCCCCCTGCACTATTCCCTTGGCTGGAACCGAGGGCGGTCTAGAGTCACCCCATCAAATCGCTTATGAAAACAAGATCGTTCAGATCGTTTGCCGTCTTGATTCTGGCATCCTCTCTCTGGCTGACCGGAGATGCCTGGGGCGCCGACAGCCCGTTGCGCGTGTTTATCCGAGGTGGAGCCAAAACCCATGGCCCCAAGGAAAACGGTCTACATGACCATCCGCGCTTCCTCGGCGAGTTCACCCAACTCCTCACCGAACGCGGGGCGACGGTGGATGGTGCGATGAATTTTCCGACGGGCGAACAACTGGAGCGCACCGATGTGCTGGTCATGTTCGCCGCCGAAGCGGGTTCCATTGCCGGAACCGATCGAGAAAACCTGGAGAAGTTTCTGACCCGAGGAGGCGGCATGGTCTGCTTGCATGACGCAGTGTGCGGCACCAACGCGCCCTGGTTTAAAACGATCATCGGAGGAGCTTGGGAGCACGGTCGGTCCAAATGGTTCGAGGGGCCTATCTCCTTCTACTATGTGAACCAGAACCATCCCATCACCGCCGGCTGCTCCAATTTCGATGTCGATGACGAAATGTATTGGGACCTCCACATGATGCCGGAGGCAAAGATTCTAGCCTCCACCTGGATCCCGGATAAGCGCAACAACAAGGATGGCCGCCCCCTGCCTCACATCTACGACACCGCCCCGCAAATGTGGACCTACGAGCGCACTCTCGCAGGGGGAAAACCCTACCGAGCATTCGTGTCCCTCCCGGGCCACAAGTATGCAACCTTCCAACTCCCCCACTACCGAGCCGTGGTGTTGCGCGGAATTGCCTGGGCCGGACATCGTCCGGAGAACTCATTGTGCAAGCCGGAGGAACTCGCCACGCTGCGCTACCCGGAAGGCGGCCCCACCGCCCCGAACCAGGCGGGCTCCAAACTCGAGATTCATCCTGAGTTCAAGATGACGCTGGTCGCAGCCGAACCGCTCCTCAGCAAGCCCATCGCCCTGGACTGGGATCACCAAGGTCGCCTGTGGGTCGCCGAGACTGTGGAATACCCCAACGGCCGCCGCGGAATGCGCCCAGCCCTGCAAGGCAATGAGTGGAAGGACGGCGGCGGGCTGGTGGCCCAAGTCGGAAAGCAGGAGCGTCCCGCCCAGGATCGCCTCAGCATTCTCGTCGACAGCGATGGCGATGGGCTCATGGATAAAAAGACTGTCTGGTTCGAGGGACTGGAACTCGTCACCGGTTTTGTGTTCCACCGCGATGGCGTCATCGCTTCCGCTGCACCGGACATCCTGTGGATTCGCGACCGAGACGGCGATGGAAAGGCCGATGAAGTAACGCCACTTTACACCGGGCTCGGTACCAGCGATACCCATGCAGTGATCAACAATCTGCGCTGGGGCATGGATGGCTGGATCTACGCTACCCATGGCTACAGCGCCGGGGATGTCAAATCGGCCAATGGATCCAAGGAGTTTGGCCGGATTGGCTCAGGAGTGGTTCGCTTCCGTCCAGATGGCTCCGCCTTCGAGCAGTATTCGTCGAAGGGGGGCAATACGTGGGGATTGGACTTCTCCTGGGATGGCGATCTGTTTTACACCCAGCCCACGAGTGGAGACCTGCTCATGACGGTCTTACTTCCCGAAGCCATCCTGGCCAAGAGCCCCGGCTCAAAGGCCACCAGCTACCAGGTCGTGATCAAGAGCCCCAAGGCGCATCCACTGATGAAGTGGGAAAACATGGCCTACGTTCAAATCGATTGGGTGGGCAGCTTCACCGCCGCCGCCGGTGCCGCCATCTACAACGGAGGCTCCTGGCCAGCGTCCTACCACAATCATTATTTCACCACCGAACCCACCATCAACATCGTGCATCATGAGGAGATCACCGCCGCGGGCGCAGGTTACCAGGGCCGTAAACTCCGGACGGAGGAGTTCGTCGGTTCCCGTGATCTCTGGTTCCGGCCGATCGAGACGCGCATCGGACCCGATGGAGCCCTATACGTCCTCGACTTTTACAATCAAGCGGTGATTCACAATGACACCCGCGGCCCAGCCCACAACGCGGTGAACGCCGCGGTCCGCCCCGACCGAGATCACTATTTCGGCCGCGTCTGGCGGATTGATCATCGGGAGGCAAAACCTCTTCCTCCCGCTCGGCTCGTTCCGACCTCCGCCGAGGATCTTATGGCAGCTCTGTCTCATCCCAACCGCGCCGTGCGAATGTCCGCCCATCGCCTGCTTCTGGAGCGAGGCAACGCGGAGATCAGCCGAATCGCCAACAACGAGAATGCCAGCCCGCTCAGCCGGGTTCATGCGCTGTGGGTGGCCGAACAACTCTACGGGGTGGAGGAGGATGTCTTGGTCGCCGCGCTTAAGAATCCCGATGCCGGGGTTCGCAAGGTGGCCGCGCGCATCGCTGGACAAACCCCGGCGGGCCGGGTTGCTCGAACCAAACTACAAAACGCTCTCATCCTCGCCGCCACCAACGAATCTCCCGCCGTTCAGCTGCAAGCCCTGATTGCGCTCAGTGCTCAGAAACCAGGCGATGAAGTCGCGGCTCGACTGGTTGCCCTCTACCCGTCCCTCAATGACCGATGGCTCGAAGCCGCCGCCCAAACCGCGGCCGCCTCGTCGCCTGTAGCGACCATCAAAGCGGCCCTCCAGAGCAAGTCGGCCGCTTCCCTGGCAAATCTGGTCAACGCTTTGGCCGCAACAGTGGGGCGCAGCGGCACTCCGCAGGATGCAGTTGCTTTGGTCAACGCGCTGACTGAACCCGGTGCCAATGAGGAGCTGAAGCAAGGGATCTTGCAGCAGTTCGCCAGATCCTTGAAGCCCGAGACCACACCCGGCTGGACCGATTCACTCAAGGCTTCCATCCGCAGCCTGATCCAGTCTCCGGAAAGCGCCACGAAATTGGCTGCACTCCCCCTAGTGGCCCGCTGGGACACCCAGTCCAGCCTCGCATCGGAGGTCAAGCAGGAGGTGTCGGGACTGCTCCTCAAAGTGAAGGATCGATCTATTTCTGAAGACTCGCGCAGTCAGATCGCCACCAGCCTCCTGGGCGTGCGCAAGTTTAGCGAGGAGATCGTGCCCACCGTGGCCGGATTGGTGGGAGGCAGCGAAACCACCTCCCTCCAGGACCGAATCATCAAGTCGATGGGCGAGATCCCGGACGCACAGGTCGGCAAAGCTCTGGCTACGGTGTTTCCTAAACTGGCTGGAGAACTGCAGAACACTGCCTTCAACCAGGTCATCAAACGCAACGACTGGTCGATCGCCCTTTTGGATGCCGTCAAGGCCGGCCAGGTTCCCTTGGGAAGCATTGGCCCTGCGAACGTGCATCGCCTCCGCTACCACCCGGATGCGGCGGTGGCCAAGCTCGCCACCGAGACAATCGAAGCTCTCCGCGGCCCCGAGGCCAAGGAAAAGCAGGCCCTGATCTCCAAGCTCACGCCCGAGGTCGAGAAGCCTGGGGACAAGGCGAAGGGTCACCTGCTCTTCACACAAAATTGCGCGACCTGCCATCGGTTGAACGAGGAAGGTAAGGAGGTAGGACCGGCGCTCACAGGAATGGGCGCTCACGGATCAGCTGAATTGCTCGTGCACATCCTGGATCCTAACCGCGAAGTGGATCCCAGCTTTGCCGCCTGGAATTTTGAAACCAAGGATGGCGAGTCCTATGATGGCATCGTGGCTCGCGAAAACCGCGCGTCGGTTTTCCTGCGCAACGCTGCAGGGGAGATGGAGCTGAAACGGGACGACGTGAAGGCTCAGAAAAACACCGGCCGATCGCTGATGCCGGAAGGCTTCGAGTCCCTGGGCGCCGAGGGACTGCGCGATCTGTTGGCGTTCATGACGGCCGCCGATTCACGGTTCCGAATCCTGGACCTGCGCAGCGCCTTCACCGCCGACAGCTCCAAGGGCATCTACCGAAGCCTCGAGAGCACGGAGGAAAGCCTCAAGTTCCGCAAGTTCGGGATCGTTCAGGCTGGAGGCGTCCCATTCGAGGTGCTGACGCCCACCAAGACCCCCGGGGGACGCAATGTCATCGTGCTCAAAGGTGGAGAAGGGTTGGCTAGAAGCTTTCCCCAAAAGCTCGAGATCCCCGCCAAAGGCATCATGGCCAACCGGCTTCATTTCCTGGGTGGAGTCGCCGGCTGGGGCTATCCCTGCTGCGGGGAGAACAAGGATCTTCCGGTCACCAAGGTTACCGTTGAGTTCGCCGACGGGAACCGCGAGGAACATGTCCTAAAAAACGGCGTCGAATTCGCCGATTACAACGGCAACGCGGATGTTCCGGGATCAGCCCGGGTGGAAGGACTCGTTCCCCGCCACCAGCAAGTTCGCTGGTTCACCAAGGCGCTGAAACGGACCGGCGAACTGAAGCGCATCACGCTGGAGAGTTTCGACAACCAGGTAGCCCCGACCTTCGTAGCGATGACGGCTGAGGTGGGCGATCCCAAAACAGCTGTCACCGCCGCCGCAGCGAGTCCCGCCCCTGCGCCCAAGGCCTTCGACTGGCCTCCGGGGATCCGAACGCTGCTGGTCGGCGGCGGAAGCTCCCATGACTTCAACCGCTGGTTCAACCTGGCGGATGTCGCCACGCTGCGCGCAGCCGGCGGCTTCAGTGTGAATTACACCGAGCGGTATGGGGAAGTCATCCCCGCGCTCTCCCAGATCCAAGTGCTCGGCTGGAGCGCCAATCAACCCCAGAAGGATCCCGTCCTTCGCCAAAGCCTGCTGGACTATGCCAACGCGGGCAAAGGCTTGGTACTGCTCCATCCTGGCAATTGGTACATCTGGAACGACTGGCCGGAGTGGAACAAGCAGCTCGTAGGAGGTGGCGCGCGTAGCCACGACCGTTACGGGGAGTTCGAAGTGACTGTCACCCAGCCCGAACACCCGCTAATGAAGGGAGTCCCGACCACGTTTCGGATCTCAGATGAGCTGTATCACTTCCAAAAAGATGAGCAAGGCGCCCCCATTGAGGTGCTGGCGATCGGGAAGAATCTGACCACCGGAAAAACCCATCCGCAGGTATGGATTACGAAGCACCCCAAGGCGCGTATCGCGAATATCACCCTCGGACACGATGGCCTCAGCCATGACCATCCCGCCTACAAACAGATGTTGATTAACGCCATTCGTTGGGCCGCGGATGAGAAGGCCACAGCGGCTCGGTAGAATGCGTCCTCCGCCAGAAAGTAAGCTGCACCGACTCGCGTACCGCGTCTTCGGAATGAGCGTGGTTCTGTGCGCCATCCTGAGCCTCAGCGTCGCTGGGGCTCTAGCCGACGCCCCTCCGACTCCCCTGCCCCTCTGGCCTAACGGGGCACCGGGAGCCCTGGGTAAATCGCCCGGGGATATGCCTACTCTGACAACCTACGTCCCAACCAACGCAAACGGAAGCGCGATGCTGTTGATTCCGGGCGGGAGTTATCAGGGCATCTACGAGGGCCAGGCTGATCCCTTCGCACGCTGGCTGGTCGACCAGGGCATCACGGTATTCTTGCTTCGTTACCGCTTGGGCGCGGCCGGCTACCGCTATCCAGCCCAGCTCCAAGATGCGGTCGAATCCATCCGCACTATGCGCAGAAAGGCGACGCAGTGGAAGATCCAGACCAACCGCGTCGGCGTTATGGGCTTCTCTGCCGGGGGGCACCTAGTGTCGACGCTGATCAACCGTCCACAGGACGGCGAGATTCCGGGTCGCTCCCACCTAGATCCAGTCAGTTCAAAGCCCGATCTGGCGATTCTGTGCTATCCGGTGATCAGCATGATCACCAAACCGCATCTCACCTCGCGCGAACACCTCGTCGGCAACTCACCCAGCGAGGCGTTGTTGCAGCAGACCTCCAGCGAGCTCCAGGTGCATCCCGGCCTACCTCCCTGCTTTCTCTGGCACACAGCGGAAGATAAATTGGTTCCCGTGGAACATGCGCAGTTGTATGCAGCGGCGTTGCACCGACACTCCATCCCACACGAATTCCACCTCTATCAGCACGGTGATCACGGCACGGGACTCATGGGCACAGACCATCCCTGGATGCAGGATCTCCTGCATTGGCTTAAAGCTCAAAAGTTTCTCGAGCCGAGAAACCTTTCTGCAGAACGGTAGGGAATGCTCATTTCGCCAGAGTTAAGACCGGAGGTGGAAGGCGACGAGTTCTTCTCAAGTTCCGCCTTCGCTTGAAGCCACGGCGGGACAAACGGTCCCTACAGGTGTTAGCCTAAATCCGGGAATGGAGTTACCACGGATTTCACAGATGACGCGGATTAAGATGGTGTTGCGGCATTCTTGAGCACGAGTTCGCACTCCCTGTCGGAGTGATCAAGGTCGTCCTTCCAAGTCTTTGCGGATCCGTATCATCCGTTCAATCCGTGGTTTCCATCCTCCTTCCTAGGGTTAGTAAACGATCGCGAAATCTCCGTTCGCAAGGGCTACAGGTGCGGCAAAGTCCCACGCGGGAAGCCCCTCCTGTCTCCCTTTCTCAGCAGTAGGTTCCCCTTTGAGATCAAGAACCTGCCATGCGAACGCTCCGCCGCGCTGCCATCCGGTACCCTCCGTCCATACGACCAGAGTGTCCCCGCGTTGATTGGTCGCGAGTCGCGGGTGTTTGGCGCCTTTTGAGGGGCCGAAGGTACGGGGCTGCCCCTCCCATCGGCCAGCTTCCCCTCGCAATACCTGAACTCGCCCAGCGGTTTCCCATGCGGCCCACTGGACTTTCTGATCCCCCGTCAGACCCGCGCTACTCATCGGACAGGAGCCAATCGGCCAGGGGTCCGACATGACCTCGGTAAAGCGCTCTCCATGATCCACCGAAGCGAGGAAGGTCATGTCTCGTTCCATCAACGATCGAGCGCTGCGGAACAAAACGAACACATCCCCTCGGGGATTCGTTGCAGCAGTCAGTCCACAACAGCCACAAGCGCCGGAGTTTTGTGGGTTGACGGGACGCTCCCCTGCAAATGACAGACCATCATCGCTCGAAAGAGCCAAGAAGACGGCACGGTTGGTCTCACCATTTTTTCCTGGCGGAGCCCCATGCCAGAACACGAACACTCGACCCTCTGTATCCGCCGCGATGGAACCGCCGCCATCGAGCTGATAGCTCGCGGTCATCAGATTCCGCTGCGGCGTGAATCCCTTCGACTCGCTATCCAAGCGCGAATAAAGCATGGGCGACCCTCCGGCCCTCGGCTTGGGCTCAGCCGATTGCGAACCATTCCAGACGACATGCAGTCGTCCTTCGCGGCCAAGGGCGACCTGCACACCCCGGATGGTCCCGATCGCAATCGCGCTGCCGGCCTGGCTGTTCACGCGGGTAGGGTTCGACCAGTTCGTAATTCCTGGTTCTCGACGTCGATACTCCACGTCGGCTGCTTTGGGATCTCCGACCAAACAAACCAGGTGAAGGGTTCCATCGCCTGATGAAACCACCTGCGGTTGCAGTCCACCGCCAGGAATTCGTTCCAACCGAACCCCCGCACCCGATGAGAGCGCAGCGCAAAGAACCAAGAGGAAGGAGGCGAGTTTCATAACAGGTCTACGGTCATTGGCAGGATGAGCGCAGTCTCGTGAGCTACCCCGGTCCATGCAAGCCTCGATGGAGCCCCCGGCTCACTCCGGGTGTGATTATTTCCGGGTGAGAACCAGGGATTCCGACTACGTCGGAGGAACGAAAGCTGTAGAGGGCTCTAAGCATTACCCACAAGTTCCTCGACCAAATCTTAGAATCCCAAGGGGATTCCGCCTCAGAGCCCAGGGTTGGCGCGAAGCAGGAGCGCCTACCCTGGGTTAGTCGTTGTTTTCTGACACGAGTGAACTATAAGCCTCCTCGGACCACTTCGTGGTCAACCCCATCGCGGGTTGCGGCTGGATCGGCCAACACTCCCAAAACAAACCGCAACCCACGATGGGGTTGAGGATTCTATGGCGTTTTCCCAGGGTAGCTCGTTCCTCGCAACCCTGGGCTTTGAGGCGCAATCCCTTTGGGATAGGGGTCGAAGATCTTCAAAACTTGTGGGTAATGCTTAGAGAGGGCTACAGCACTCCATAGCGTCAAGCGCATCGCGAAGCGTCTTGGACTGCTCTCACCCTCTACAGCTTTTCACGACCCGACGGTGTCGGGAACTTCAGCTGGGACGGAAACGCCCTCACCCGGAATGAATTCCTCCCCCTGCTCACTCCTGAACGGTCACCGAACGACGATCCTGCTCGGAAAGAAGGCGAGATAGGACGTTCGTCATGAGCTTCCCATCCGCAGCCACGAGGACGTTCGAGCGAGAGCTGAGCGGACTGTTCGATGAGGCCTGCCAGTTAGAGAGGATCGATGACACAATCAACCGCCTCGCATCCGAAGCGCTCAGGAAATCATACCCACTCGCCGCCCCCGGCTGCACAGTCTTCAGGCTCTTATAGCCGATCTGTCGAACCACCCCATAAGCATCATCCAAGAGCGAGGCCAGGATCGGAGCCATCCAGTTGGTGCCAGAGATCTGTTGTGCGGGAGCCCAGCCATAGTGCCATCCGGTGACTGCTCTTTGAGCAGCGTCCCCCTTCAGCACCCAGAGGACGGAAGCGGCCACGCTCAGCTGGTCAGCGTGGAGTGGAACGGTCGGCTGCTGGTATCGTTTCGCGAGGTGCTCGGAGCTCCAAGCCAAGGTGCGATCCAGATGGCAAAGGTTGCACGCGTTCGGAACTTCAAGCCGTAACGGATTGTCCAAGCGTGGGGAGCTGATTTGATGTGAGCGAATCCCCTTCAACAAAGCATAGGAAGTATGAGGCATGTGGCAGTTCAGGCAATCACTTCCCGAAGAACCGGCGGCATGGAAGGTGTGCCGGGTCAACTCGCTGTTATACTTAGGCTCACGATGGCACTCCTGACACGATCGGGAGTTTCCCCCGCTCTTCTTGAGCTGGTCATCCGGTTCGCTGTCATGCATGGAATGGCAGTTGAGACAGGAGATTTGCCCCTTCAGATAACATGCGGAAGCGCGGAGCGCGGTATACTCGCGGCCCCCCGCCAAAATAGTTCCGTCGGGCCACCATCGCTCTCGAAAAAACTGGGGATTCTTTTCCAGATCTTGCCATCGCTGACGGGCGGAACCAGGCCGAGGGTGCTGGATATAGTAGCGTGTGCGGTGAAGGCTGTCCCCCGGCTTGTAGAGCGGGCCATGCTTAGCGTTCTCCATTGCAAATTCATCCCGAGTCACATATTCCCCGTGGCACTGACCGCAAACTTCGTTGGCAGCTCTGGACGCCAAGCGAGCAGGCTGGATGATGGTGTTGTCCCCGCGTCCCGAGGACTTAGCAGGCGCGCCGCCACTCGCCAAAGCACGCTGCTTCTCGACATGGGGCTTTCCCGGACCATGGCATGCTTCGCAGGCAATTCCAAGTTCCGCCACCCTGGTCTGCAGGCCGCCGGTTGCTTCATCCAACCCCGGGTTTCCACCGGTGCTGTGGCATCGGATGCACTGATTGTTCCACTGCACCTCAAACCGTTCCTGATCGTCCGGACCATGGAGAAAAGCAGCCTCCCGCGGAATCCACCGATGTTCATCCAGCAAGAAGACCAGGGGCAGAGTGTGCAGGACGGTCGGATGTCTGGCACTCGATACCCAATAGGTCTGGTAGTGATGCGATCCGGTCGACATCACCACCGGCCGCTTCACCCGGGGAAGCTTCTCCAGCGGGACCTTCCGCTTTCCTTCGACTGCATACATCATCAGATCTGGATCGGGCATCTCGGCCCAATACCGGTCGTTTTCGAAAAATACTCGGTAAATCAACCCCTCCGCCTCAACCGACGTACCATCGAATGCCCCACGAACCGAGTTGGTCGTGGCCAGCTGGGTCATCGTGCGGTGAAAGCTGCGATGCCAACTGGCGTGTTCATCCGGATGGCACTCCTGGCAAGCGGTGGAGGTTACATAATTGTCCCGGGGGCCAATGATGGGAAGCGAACCGTCGCCCGTCCGAGACTCCGCCGCATGAGTTGCAAGACAGCAGAGGAAGCCCAGCACGAGGCAAAGCCTCGTCGCCTCGGATCCTACCGGCGAAGTCGAGGAGCCGAGGTGACGAGGCTTAGTGCGAACGCGGAGGATGGCGGCAAGGGTCGCCACCACAGAAAAAAGCGCGTCCCTCCGGTAAACGGAAGGACGCGCTTGAACGAAACGTCGCATACAACGACGTAGAAGACGCCGTATTACCGGAGTCGACTACTCGGCACGATAGAAGCGCTGGGAGTCACCCGGTGTGACGGAGAGAGGCGAGACCGCGCCCTGAACCGCTTCATACGGTCCGGTGACGGTGGTCGCCGACTTCAGCGTTCCACTGAAGGTAATGGTCACCTTGCCATCGGCCTGACGGGCAATGGACTGGATGCCACCCGCCGGAGCCTCGGTGCGTTGGCGGAAGGCGCTAACGGAACCGGGCTGAGTTCCACCAACCAAGGCGCGTGAGCCATCGGCGTTAACCGTGAACCACTCGACACTGGCGTCACCGCCGCCTTCGAACCAAAGCAGGCGGAAGGGATAGACACCGACTTTGTCTACGCGGAAGTAGAACACCGAGTCAGCCGCACCTCGACCACCGTCGAACTGAGAGAGGGTGAGCTGGGTCGGGTTTGAGGACGGGCCAGCACTGACCCGGAAGCCGTCATCGCTGTTGACCACCATTTGGTATAGTCCCGCGGCAGTGAACTCAAGGAAAGTCAATGCCTCACCGGCGATATTGTCGCCCGGTCCACTGATGCCCGGCATCAGCACATCGGGAACGTTCTGCGGCTCGTCGACACCTTCCCGGAAGTTCCCGGCCGGTCCAGGACGCTGATCAAAATTCACGAAATCGATCAAGAAATAGCCGTCTTCACCCTGTCCGTCGGGGTTGTGAATGCTCTCGCCGAGCTCGCCGAGAAGTTGCCTCTCGACTTCGCTCAGAGCGGTGGCACGACCGGTAGCGAGCTGATGAGTGCGCCAGCGCATGCCGGCGTCAACACCCGTTCCCGGATCGGTCGCGAATGCGGCCGGCAGGGTCGTATAGACAGGAGACTTAAAGGTCACCGTCTCCTCCAAGACCTGGCCGGTCGCGGTAGTGAAGGTCACCTTAAGGGTGTGCCCGGATCCGGAGTCAAACAGCTCAGGGTTGTCATAGACCAGGTTGATGACGTCATACGCCGGCTCGGCGTTGTCGACCCTGGTCAGGGAACTGGCCACGATGGGCTTGCCGTCCAACACCAAGGTGATGGCTTTGGACTCATCCACGGACAACCAAGAGGTTTCTGTGATGGAAGCCAGCACCGTTTTCGTGGTGGCCGAGGCAGTCACGTAACCCGGCGCATAGAAATCGACGCTGTCCTCTACCGATTTACCCTCACCGGTGGTGTACTTCAACTTGACCACGTGCTTGGAGTTCGGAGCAAAAACCACCGGAGCCTGGTTAACAGTCACCCAGACGAGGCTCGGCTTACCTTCTTGCTGATCACGCTCCACCGTCGCTCCTACGACCGCTTGGCCGTCCAATTCGGCAGTGATGCTTGATTCGTCGACGGTCTTCTCTAAGGCCTCGGTGATGCGTGCCGAGAAGCTGACCCCGTCATTGGTGACCCCGCTGACAAACGGCGGCACACCAATCGCGATGTTGTCCACTGCCCACCACCAATCATTCGCCGCCGTCAGCATGGCAAACTTCAGCGAGAAGCTGGAGTTGCCGGCCGCGTTGTTCAGGGGGATCACCACATGTTCATTGATGAACTGATTGTCCGCGTGGAAGTTCGGGCTGGCAGTGTCGGAATCAAAATTCAAGATTTCGGTTTCCGTGCCGTCCGCCGCTTTGAGGTAGATCACCCCATTTTGGTGGTTGATGGGCCTGCCCGTTTCGGGGTCGATGGGGAAATTGGGAGCACCATCATCGAACGCTTCTGGACGCCAAGAGGAGTCGATCGTCATGACAAGGGTATTCTCGACCGCCCCGGTGACTGCGATCGGACCAGAGGTGGCCCATTCGTTCAGCAATCCAGGTGCGTGGCCGGCATCATCCCATTCATCCGGATCAGAGATCATGACGGTTCGCTGACCATAAGCAAATTCAGCACGACGTTGGTTGCCGGCGGTCTGAACCCACCAATCCTTGTTGGCAAAACTCCAGCCGGCCCACTCCGTGATGCCGTTGAGTTCGGTGCCGATTCCAGGAACCTGCGAGTCATCCAGGACCCAACCGGCGGGAGGGACTTCGGTCCAAACGTTCTGGCCGACGAGGCCTTCCTCGACGTTCGGGCCAAGTGGCAACGAGTCGAAGGATTCATAATACACTTTTTGAGCTTGCGCCGCCGAACCGGTAACAGTCAGCGAGGCAATGATGGCGATCCAAGCGTTCGATGAAGCGCGGGACCGTGTGGGGGGGCGATTATCTTGATGTCTTCGCATAAGTTAATCTTTCACTTCTTACGTACTTAGTTAGTTGTGGGTGTTACGGAACGAGGCGATCAAGTCACGTTCGATCGAACCTAGCAACAAAATTTGTATTGAGGTCCTTCCCCGAAGACACCCCAGCGACGAATTCACTCGCCCGTCACTCATCCGTCAACGTCTCGCCTTGGCCGACACCGAATTGAACAAGTCGGAGCAACCGGCAAGAAGGTCGGGTTCATCGGCGATCAAGGTTCGCGCGAACCTAAGCACACCTGCTCAACTCTCCGCTCCAATAAATCGCGTTGCGACATCGGATCATGAGTGCCACAGTGGTTCATGCTCACTCACTCTCACACCCAGTGGTTTCGCGTCGCCCGCCCCGACCGGATGCCCCATCTGCAACAACTCCCAAGTCGTCTCACACGAGGGCTGACGGCCATGCTCCTGGTGGCAATCGGGATCAACTCAGCCTATTCCCAGGCACTTCCGACCATCACCCAAACCACGCTGACCAACGGCGAAATCGCCCTAAAGTTCCAAGCTTCCGCACAATTCAACTCTCGGCTTGAACGCTCCGCCAACCTGGTGGACTGGAACGGGGTTTACACCTTCCCTCGAACCTCCGCCACGCAACAGCACGTGGACGCCAGCCCTCGTTTCGAAGCGAGAACGTTCTACCGAATCGTGCAACTCACGGAGACCAACGCACTTACCGGAGACCACCTGGCCACCAGCGAAGGAGATCTCATCATCCACCCGGTCAACCACGCCTCCCTCGTCATGGCCTGGAAAGATCAGGTCATCTACGCAGATCCCGTCGGCGGGGCCTCCCTCTACCGCAATCTCCCCCGTCCCACCCTCATTCTGGTGACCGATATTCACGGGGATCATGCGGATAGCACCACGATCAATGGCATCGGCGGAACCAATGCTGTCGTGGTCATCCCCTCCGCGGTGCTCCCCATGCTCTCGAGCGGCGTGCGCGCTGTCAGTCGGGTGCTGGCCAATGGAGCCAACCTGGCGGTATCCGGCCTCACCATCGAAGCCATCCCGATGTACAACCTCACCGCCGGACGTCTCAACTACCACAGCAAGGGACGGGGCAACGGGTATGTGCTGACTCTGGGGGACCGGCGTATCTACCTCAGTGGGGACACGGAAGACATCCCCGAGATGCGCGCCCTGCGTAACATCGATGTCGCCTTCGTGTGCATGAACCTGCCTTTTACCATGGATATCCAACAAGCCGCCAGCGCCACTCGCGAATTCCGGCCTCGCCGGGTCTTCCCCTACCACTTTTCCAGCAGCAACGTCACCCAGTTCAAACAACTGGTCGGAACCGACCTCGACGTCGAGGTGCTGCTGCGTAAATGGTACTGAACTGAACCCGATTTTCATCGACGGGCGGTTCAAATTCCGGCTTCTTAATGGAGTCACCCAATCCATTAATGTCTATGAAACATTCCATTCATTTAGGAACTTTATCCATCGCGCTCGGTCTCATTCCGCTGAACGTCTCGGCCGGGACTTTCAGTTTTACAAACATCCGCACGGATGAGGATACGTTGATCGATGCCTCCAAGACCTACACACATCTGATCGATTTCGGTTCGGATGCAGAAGCTGCGACGATCAATGGCGTCCAGTTTACTTCCAAAGGGCTAACGGGACCCAATTACACTCTCATCGGGCCGGGCGGAAACTTTGTGAACAATGGCGAAGGCTCCTACGCAGGCACGGGTCTAGGTGACTTGTTTACAGACTTCTTCTATGCGGGAGCAGCGGACGGTATCCAAACACTCACTCTGACCGGACTCCGGGAAGCCCACACTTACCGGCTGACCTTCTTCGTCAGCGGCTGGGGCACGCCGGCGGTGGACATCACCGCCAGTGACGCTCCCGGGGTGAGTACCCGTATTGCCCGGGATGGAACCCGCTGGGTCCCCGACCCCGAAAATCCGGACTTCTATGAGTCCACCGGTGCAGGAAGCCCGGGAGCCGCGATCAGCTATGACTACGTCGCGTCAGCCGACGGAACTCTGGTGATGATCATGAACGCCCTCAGCGATGGAGACACCTTCCATCACTACGGACTCGTCAATGAGCTCGTCGGTACGCCCGACGACGCTGATGGCGACGGCATACCTGATATCTACGAGGCGGCTAACGGACTGAACTCGTCGGTCAACGACAGCGCGCTGGACCTGGACAATGACGGCCTCAGCAATCTGGCCGAATACATCGCCCTCACCAAAGCCAACAATCCGGATACTGACGAGGATGGATTGAAAGACGGGGTGGAAACCAACACCGGCACATTTGTCAGCGCGACCAACACCGGTACCAATCCCGTCAAGGCCGACACGGACGGCGACGGGCTCAATGACGGCGCGGAAACGAACACCGGCACCTTCGTCAACGCAACGAACACGGGCAGCAATCCGCTGCTCGCCGATACCGACAGCGATGCCTTTGACGACGGTGCGGAAGTGGCAGGCGGATTCAACCCGACCCTAGCCACCAGCACACCCGAGTCTGCCACGTCGATCCGCACCGCCGTGGAATTCCGCTTCAATGCCGGCAAAGGCATCAGCTATCGCATCGAAGGCTCCGCCAATCTGCAGGACTGGACCACCATCGAGGCCACCATCAATGGTAATGGCGGAACCGTCACACGCTTCTACTCCACGGAGAACCAGCCGCTCCGGTTCTATCGCGCGAAGAGGAACTAAACCCACCTCCTAGCCGTTAACCCATCACCCGCCCGCTTCCGACTCGAGGTCGGCAGCGGGCGTTCTCGTTTCGTCGATTAGTTTCCTTGAGCCACGGTGGAAGTTGGTCGGGGGCTCAAACTCAAGGCCAGCACCGCCCAACTGGTGCCAGCCGCCGAGATCCACGAGTCGCGGCTGTGTGGAAAGCCGCTGGGCATGGTGGGCTGGAAGGGGAATGCCCGACGTCGAACGTGCCAGGAGCCGTCTTCGTGCTGAGTCTGCAACAGGAATCGCCGCCCACGCAGGATCACAGGGTCAGAGTCGCTTAGCCCGGCCGCCACTTGCAAGGCATACAATGCCTGGCCGGTGGCGTAGGCATCGCTACAGAGCCCTGGAAGCTGCGACCACCCGCCGTCGGCGCGCTGCTCCAAAGTGAGCGCGCGCGCCTGGTCACGGCACCGCGCAGGCGATTCCCCGGCCCAGGCGAGGCCGAGCAGCTGGAATGCCCGGCTGTCGGTATTTTGCGGGGTGGAACGCAGGAGCCAACGACGGGCCCGTTCCACCCGCCCGGCAAACTCCATCCGACGGCCAGGCAGCGGATAGCGCTGCAAGGCATGCACGGCGAGTGCGGTCGCACCAATGTCTCCCGTCTGGATGGGGGGACGGGGAAGATTGTTGTGCCACTGACCGTCGCGACCTTGGATGACCGCCAGATGGTGCACCGCCGAATCCGTCAACGCGTCGGCCGGCAGTCCCTGAGCTGCATATCCCAGCAAGGTGTAGCCTTTGGTGAACACC
>JAEUHE010000016.1 GCA_016793885.1 Verrucomicrobiales bacterium | reverse complement strand
CCTAAGCCTTATCCGCTCCTGATGAAACATCGGAGAACGTTTCGCGAAATTTCCCATCGAAACCGATACTACAAAAACAGCGTCTTCGGTCCCAAATACCGCATTTCTTCGAAGCGCTAACTAACTGCCATTCAGGTCTGTCCCTGCTTCCCAATGTCCCCACTTGCGGACCTGGCCTGTCCCTACTCGGCTATAACATGCGTGCCTCGGTGGGTCGTAAGCGGCTCCTTGCGGCACCGTTCTCGGCTCCAGGAGGATAGGTCAGAGTAGCCCTGATATGGCCTGTCCCTAGAGGGAAAGGAGGTGGATTTCACTCACAAGGGTTGGCAGAGATGATTACGGAAAGTGAGAAGGAGCCGGGCATCACGTCACCAGACCGGCGGGAGTTTTCGCTGTCCTATCCAATCGGACCATTGGTAGGCTGCACCCATGAGATTCTTTTGGCTCCTGATCTTGTCGGCCACGCTGGCCACCGCCTCGCCGATCGATGATTTTATATCAGAGGCGAGAACCAAACATGGCGAGTCCGGCGCTCGAGCAGCCCAGTTTCTGGTAGAACACATGCCCGATTCGGACCGCAGCTCGCTATCCACCGAATTTCTCATCGATAATCTTGACCTTGCGTTCCAAGCCCGCAGCGAGTTTCCCTGGGCTAAGCAGGTCCCGGAGGCCATCTTCCTCAACGACGTGCTTCCCTACGCAGTCTTCGATGAGAAGCGCGATCCGTGGCGGAAAGAGTTCTACCAGATGGCGCGTGGCCTGGTGAAGGACTCCAAGACGGCAACCGAAGCAGTTCAAACGCTCAACCGTCAGCTCTTCAATCTAGTCAAAGTCCACTACAATACCGGCCGCAAACGGCCGAATCAGAGTCCCAAGGAATCCATGGAACTTGGAATGGCCACCTGCACCGGGCTCTCCATTATCCTGGTAGACGCTTGCCGGTCTATTGGCATTCCTGCCCGTGCAGTAGGAACGCCGCTCTGGGCCAACCTCCGGGGCAATCACACCTGGGTTGAGATTTGGGACGGGGATTGGCATTTCACTGGGGCCGACGAGTACGACAAGAAGGGATTAAACCGAGGCTGGTTCGTCGGGGATGCCGCCCAAGCCAAAGCGAATGAGCCCCGTCACGCCATTTATGCAACCTCCTGGAAGCGAGAGGGGCTTACTTTCCCCATGGTTTGGGCAAGAACCAATAAGGAAGTGGCGTCCGTCAACGTGACCGCTCGGTACGCCAAGTCAACGGAGCCCAAACCCGCTGAATCGCTCGTCGGAGTCCGGTTATTCGACAAGAAAGCCGGCAAACGCATTCCCGCCGGCGTCAGCCTGTCGCTGGTCGACGGTCAACCGGCAGGCCAAGGCACAACCAAGGCAGGCACCGCTGACCTGAATGATATGCCCAGGTTTTCTTTGAAGCCGGGCTCGCGCGGCTGGGCTCGCTTTCGGATAGGCAACCAAACGCGGGAGATGGCCTTCGGTCCCACCACCGCTGGAGAAACCACACTGGACGCCTTCTGGGATCAATTGGGAAAGGTATCGCCCGCCATCGCTGCACTTGAACAATGGGTTGCCCTTCCCCAGGCGGCACGCGATGAACAATCCAGGGTGCTTCGCCGTACCCTATCCCAAGCCGATGCCTCCCGTGCGCTCCAGCTTTTAGCTGCGAACCGCACGACCCAGTTGGCGACCGAGCGCAAGTCGGAACTCGATCAGCGAACGATCGAGTTCCAAGGCAAGTCGCTGCGCTGGCTTTCTAAGACATTCGGCGAGCCGCCGTCGGAAGGACGAAGCCTCTGGATCTCAATGCATGGGGGAGGTAACGCACCGGCCGCAGTAAACGATCGCCAGTGGACCAACCAGATCGGTCTCTACCAACCCGCCGAAGGGATCTACGTAGCCCCCAGGGCTCCAACAGACACGTGGAATCTCTGGCACGAAGGACATATCGACCCACTCTTCCAGCGTCTGATCGAAAACTACGTGGTGCTCCAAGGGGTTAATCCGAACAAGGTCTATCTAATGGGTTACTCGGCCGGCGGTGACGGGGTGTGGCAGTTGGCTCCGCGAATGGCCGATCGATTCGCCGCAGCCGCAATGATGGCAGGACATCCTAATGAGGCCTCGCTGCTTGGCCTGCGCAATCTCCCGTTCGCTGTGTTCATGGGCGGCAACGACTCCGCCTATGGCCGCAACAAGATTGCGGCCGATCGAAGCGCACAACTCGATCAATTGGCCAAACAGGATCCCGAAGGTTACCCACACATGTCCAGGATCTATGAAGGCCTGGGACACTGGATGAATCGAAAAGATGCCGAAGCCTTGCCTTGGATGGCGCAGTTCCAACGTAGGGCATGGCCCAAGAGAATCGTCTGGGTTCAGGATGATGTCCTCCACGATCGGTTCTACTGGCTGCAGCTCCCGGCCGACGTGAAAGCCAAAGCCAAACAGCAAATCATCGCGACGGTGGAAGGTCAGTCGATCCGGATTGATGGGGATGTCCCTGATCGACTGATCCTGAGACTGTCCGATGAACTGGTCGACCTCAACTCCAGCATCCAGGTCATTATCCAGGGCAAGAAAGCATTTTCCGGCAAGGTGAAACGCCGCGCGGAGCATCTGCTCGCAGACCTGGAAGACCGGTTCGACCCGACCATGGCCGCCAGTGCTTACCTGACAGTCAAAAAGCCTTTGCGCTGAGATCGGCGACGGTTCACCGGCAGTTTCGCAGCCGACTAGTGGCTGGATTTTGCGTTCCCTATCCGCTGATTGACAGCTCGGATCTCCTCGAGCTGCCAACCCCGCGCGTTCGAAAGGGTCACGCTCCATTCGTTTGCCTGGGCCTGAAAATCATAGACCCAGAGCGCCGCCAGAGGCACGCCGCCGGTCTCAATGTTTCCGAGTAGCGACGCAAAGACCTTCCTGGCTTGTTTCGTGTCCGGACCAGGAACGCCAAACTCACCAACGAAAAGCGGCTTTTTCAAGTCCCGGGACGCCTGCATCGCTAAAGGAATCCGACCTACATCGTTGGTCAGGTCATAGGCTCGAACGCAGAGGCTGTCGACGGGAAGCGGATTGTCGGCAGCGATCACCAGCGCAAACTGCTCCGGACTATCCGGACGCCAGCTACCTTCCGCGGCCTGATGCCAAGCCGAGGTGCGGGGAAACGCATGACCGCTCACAATCATCCGATGCGCATCATGGCGACGGACCTCAGCCGCAAACTCTCGAACAGCCACCCGAATCATCGCGTGGCTCAGGTCATCAGCGGGAGAGCGAAACGAGGGCGTGCCCAAAGCCGGCACTACCGGGGCGCGATGTTCTGCGGCATTGGGAAGGTCGGCTGGCAGGTTGTACTCGTTTCCAAACTCCCAGGCCCAGATGGCGCGAGAAGACTGGTAACGCGTCACCGTCTGGCGGGTATACTCCCGCATGAAACTATGAGTCTGACTATTGGTCCGGCCCCAAGCGCTGACTGGCTCGCCCACCAGATCAGGAACCGTGCTGTAATGCCAAAACAGTGAGGGTATAAGCCCGATTCCCAAGCGTTCAGCGGTTCTCACCACCGAATCCAGCCGGGCAAAATACTCAGCCCGATTTGTTTGGTACAACCGCCAATCGTGCGGCCAGTAACCACCCGCTGAAAAGCGGACAAACGGAATCTTGAAACTCGCCAACTGTTCCATTCCTAGCTGGGCTGTCCGATCCGTAGGGTCCGGAATCTGCCTGACGAACAAGTCGTAGTAATTTACTCCCACCCCGCGGTAGCGCCTGCCCTCGAGTAGCAATTGACCCTCCGATCCAACCGAAAGGCCCAACGCCGCTCCCGCGCAATGGGCGAGCGAAGCCAGACTGACAACCAGACCAAGAAGCGCGCTCAACCAGTTCATAGGGGGCGATCCGCACAGGCTGCTCACTGAGCCTCTTTGTTCCGAGGGAACAAGGAGATGGGAACCCCCAACGTTCGAAACTCCAGCTTCAGGCTCGAACCCTGAGGCAGATCCGCATGCACCACGAGTTTGGAGGAACCTTGGGCTATCCGCTCGGCGGATGCTTCACTTGGAAGTCGCTGAAGCTCCTTCAACACCCCATCGGTCATGACACACTCCCCTTGGCCAGCGGACTTGAGAATCCCCCCAATCGGCAAGCTCCGATCCTTGAGATCGAATAGCAGGCGACCATTCAGTTCCAGACGAATCTTAGACACAGGAAACTTTCCCACCGACTGAATGCTCCACTTCAAACCCTGCTCCGGCATCGAGTTCTCGATGACGTATTCCTTCGCCGGGCCATTGGTGGAGGCATGCACGAATCGGGAGACCTGAGCCTCGTAAAGGCTCCACCCTGTTTTTTGGTCCGCTGCCGCCCGCAACTCAAACTCACGCTGGTTGTCGCGCAGAAGTTTCTTCACCTCTTCCGGAAAAGCACCAGCCATACGAGCCGTTTCCCAGCGGCGAATAGCCTCGAGAATCGCACCGATCGCACCGAAGCGCTTGGCGGTCTCTGCCGAGAAAGGATCCGCCTCCAACTGGGCGGTGCTGGCCAGGCTCATGGCTAATGCGAATCCAGCGTCGAACCCCGCAGCCCTGGCCAGCAGCCATTCAGCATCCTCCAAGCTGGTATTGTTTCGGAGCGCGAACCAACCCAACATGTGGGGCATAAGGTTCCTTTGGAAGAGCAGCTGGTTCTTAAACCGATAGAGCGTTTGGCTCTCCCGGAAGCCGGCATACCAGGGCTCCCCCCAGTTCATCCGGGTGTGGATATGCCAATTGTAGTGACAGGGAAGACTGGCGTCGTTGATGATCTGCCCGCGCAGGGATGGATCCAGAGCATCGTACCAAGCCTTCGCGAACAGCGCCACTCCGTAATCCCCGCAGCCGCTGGCCCAATTGCCCTCCAATCCGTCAAAAGAGAGCTGCAAGGCACCCGTTTGGTTATTGAGAGCGGCAATCTGTCGAGCCACATCGAGAGACAGGCTCATGTCGGGAAGCAAGACCTTGTAGTCATGGTCCAGCAGTCGTTCGACCCGCTCTCCCCGCGAATGGGCCGTCGCACGCGTACCCCAAGCACCCCGCTGCGCCTCCATCAGCCGCCAGGGTGGGTCTTTGGACAAGAAGCTAAAACGAATCAACTCCCCACCGATCCGAACGGCGTTCAGCGAGGATCGCTTGCGGAACAGTTCTGGATCCTTGAGCGGGATCTGATCGACGACGGAGGTGATATCCTCATCCAGGTCGGTTTCTCCAATCGCAGCCAACCGGGAGTCAGGGGTCGGAGAAACGTAGGAATCCGTCGGCGTAATGAAATTCGAGAGCGTGTGGAATCCAAGACGAATTCCGGCGGCGCGCGCCTTGTCGACGCATGCTTTGAAGCCTTCCCAGCCATTCGGAAAAAGCTCGGGCTTCAGCTTGAAATGGCCCCAGGTGGCAAATGGGGAGCTATGGTAAAGATACCGCAGCCCGGCGCGGCGAGTCATCTCGATCGCACGGTCGATGGTCTTTTCGCCAAAATCAACGATGAGGTAGCTCGCCGTGGCTCCCGGGGAAATCTTGTCCCAAACACCGTCGAGGAGCGGGTGAGGCAGCCCTTCCGCCAGCTCGATGGCGCCAATCGTCTCGAGTGCCTTGGGTTCGGGACAGGCGAAGAGCGCGATACGGCTGCCAAGAACTCCCCCGTCGGCGAGGGCGGGAACCCGGTAGCTCTGATGTCCCCAATTGGATATCACACGATCGACACTGCGATCCCGACAGTAGGCTTGCAGCACGCTGCCGAAGCTGGTGGCACGCGCGGTATCGCCCCGGAACCCCTGCCCGGCCCGGAGGCCTTCCGGAAGATTCGGATAGTAGCCCTTGTCGTCGCCAGAGTGGCCCTGCGGTACATCATTGTCGTTGGTCGGATACCCACCGATGGTTTTGGGGTTCAAACTCTGGATACCCACTGCCACTTGGCGATCTCTCACCACCCCAACGATCTCGCCGATCGTCTCACTGATATCGATAGGATAAGGACCCCACAGAGCGAGCTCCACAAATTGAGGGGATTTAAGCTCAATCAACTCGAACGACACATGAGTGGATTTGACCATCACTCGGACCACGGCCTGGGCCCCGGCTGCACCGTACTCCAGGGTTAGTTTTCCGGTCGATTCCTCCCAGCGCGCGCGCTCCGGCACCATGGCTTGCCCCTTGGTTCGGAGCGTGAGCAGGGGTGAAGGCTGGCCCTTCGCGAGATAATTTCGATCGGCGCCGCGAGGGACCAAGGACGCCAACGCGCCTCGGCCATCGATCGCCAATTCAAATGCGTCGGTTTTCCAGATCGTCAATGCCTGGTCAGCCCGAGCAAACCAGCCCAGCCAAGTGGACATGATCAGCAACGTCAAGGTGCGTATCTTGGGAACAGGAACCATATCCCTATGAACCCGTGGATTGAGAAAGTATTCAAGCAAGGAATGCGTCAAAGTCGGCCATCCGCGAGGAAAGCCCTTAGGGACCGTGCAACCTTCCTCCCGCCTAGCATCTGGCCTGGCAGCGCTCACGCCAAAACCAGGAGTTATTTGTGCAGGATCCCTTAGCTATTCCTTGCGGCCAGAGGGCGGTGGCATGGCAAATAATGAGCACCCCGATGTTTCGACGGAATTCCCAGTTGACCCGGATGGCCGTGAGGCGCTGAATATCGAAATGCCAGCCGCTCGAGTCTTCAAACACAGCCACTTCGCCCTGGCGGCGAGCCTCATGCTCCTTTGCTGGGGAACAAGCGTGGATGCAGCAGACCACCGGGATCGAAGCCAGGTCCGAGAAAGCGACCGTGAGTGGTGGGCGTTTCGCCCGCTGAGCAACCCTGAGCCGCCGGAGCTGAAGACCGCCAAGCGGGGAGGGAATCCGATCGATGCGTTCCTCATGCAGCGACTCGAGCAACAAAAGCTGAGTCTAAACCCATCGGCTGATCGTCGAACCCTGATTCGCCGGGCCTCATTCGATCTCCGAGGCCTGCCGCCCGCTCCGGAAGAAGTCGAGGCCTTCGTGAACGACCGTAAACCCGGAGCGTGGTTGCGCGTGATCCGGAGTTTTCTGGACAGTCCCCGCTACGGTGAGCGATGGGCCAGACACTGGCTGGACGTGGCTCGCTTTGCAGAGAGTTCGGGATTTGAGCACGACTACGACCGTCCGAACGCCTACCATTATCGGGATTTTGTCATCAAGGCGTTGAACGAAGACATGCCGTACGACCGGTTTGTGAGATGGCAGATCGCGGGGGATGAGTTTGAGCCCGACAATCCCTTGGCTTTGATGGCCACCGGCTTTTTGGGCGCGGGGGTGTTCCCCACGCAGATCACCGCCAATGAAGTCGAGCGGACGCGCTACGACGCGCTCGACGACATGCTCTCGACCACGGGGAGCGCGATGCTGGGGCTGACAGTCGGCTGTGCGCGCTGTCACGACCACAAGTTCGATGCGATACCCAGCAACGACTACTATCGCATGCTTTCCTCGTTCACCACAACCGTGCGCAGCGACATCGAATTGGACCTCCATCCAGAAGAGAACCGGAAGGCGAAGGAAGCATTCGAGCGGGAGCACGCCCCCTTGATCACTGAGCTTCGCCGGTATGAAGCCCAAGACCTGCCACGGAACTTCGATGCCTGGCTGGCCACCGGAGCTCCGGTTAAGTCAGGCACCGATTGGGAGCTGCTCGAAGCCACCGATCTGCGCTCGAAAGCCGGCGCCACGTTCAAGCGACTGGAAGACGGCTCCTATCTTGCAGAAGGCAAGAACGGGGACTCAGATACCTATACCTTCACGGCCCAAACGAGTCTCCGCGAACTGCGAGCGCTCCGGGTCGAGGCGATGGCGCATTCCTCCATGCCCAAAGGCGGTCCCGGCCGGGCCGACAATGGAAACATCGGGCTGAGCAAGCTCCGGCTCTTTGCCGCTGCGACCAACGGCGGCCCGACCAACGAGCTTAAACTCGCGCGCGCACGCGCCACGTTCGAGCAGAACGGGGCCCATCTCTCGGTGGCATCGGCACTCGACACAGATCCCCGAACGGGGTGGGCGGTGGACCCGCAGTTCGGCACGAACCATGCAGCCATCTTCGAGCTCGAACAACCGGCGCAGTTCCCGGAGACGATGCGACTGGTGGTACAGCTCGAATTCGCGTTGAACAGCCGGCACAACATTGGACGTCCGCGCCTTTCAATAACGGGCGTCGAAGCCGCTCCACTGGGCGGCGAAACCATCACTCCCCAGATCGCCGCGGTTTTGGAAAAGGCTCAGGCGCGAAAACCGATCCCCGCCCCAGAACGTACCGAGCTCATCGCGTGGTGGCGGGTTTCCGACCCCGGCTGGCGAAAAGCCCAGGCCCAGGTACTGGCGCATCAGAAGCAGGCACCCAAACCCAAACTCACGAAAGTGCTCATCTGCGGGGAAGGCTATCCGGCGCTGCGCATGCACACACAGGGTGCCGACTTTCTGCCTGAAACTCATTTCCTGCAGCGCGGGAGCACGGATCTCAAGCGCGGGGTCGCGACTCAAGGATTTCTCCAGGTGCTCTTGCGCGGGACAGATCCGAGTCCTGAACATCTTTGGCGATCCGAACCACCGGCACAGGCGAAGTATTCCGGCCGTCGACGTGCCCTGGCGACGTGGATGACCGACCCCGATCGAGGAGCAGGCCACCTGTTGGCCCGCGTGATGGTGAATCGCCTCTGGCAGCACCATTTCGGGCAGGGCCTCGTCGTCACTCCTAACGACTTCGGAGTTCAGGGCGCCAAGCCCAGCCATCCCGAGCTCTTGGATTGGCTCGCAGCCGAACTGATTCGTGGCGGTTGGCGGTTAAAGCCCATTCACCAGCTGCTCATGACCAGCGATGCCTATCAGCAAAGTTCCCTTCTGGACGAGCACAAGCGCCAGGTCGACCCAGCTAACACTCTGTTCTCTCGCCGGGTACCGGAACGTCTGCAAGGCGAAGCGATCCGTGACAGCCTGCTGTGGGTGTCGGGTGCGCTGGACACCAACATGTTTGGTCCGGGCACCTTGGATGAGAACAGCCGGCGACGAAGCATTTATTTCACGATCAAGCGAAGCCAGCTGGTGCCTTCCATGACCGCGTTTGATGCCCCTGAGCCCTTGGTCAGCCAGGGAACGCGCCCCACGACCACCGTGGCGCCCCAAGCACTTTGGCTGATGAACAGCCCCGCAGTTCGAGGGTGGGCTTCCCTCTTCGGCCAGCGTGTGAAGGGGGCAAAACCAATGTCTCACAGTGAACGCGTGGCGAAGGCCTATTCACTCGCCCTCAACCGCCGGCCCACCCGGCAGGAGACCCTGGAATCGGTCAGGTTTATCGAGACTCAGCTCACTCGCTATCGCTCGGAAAATAAATCCGACGCAGAGGACCTGGCACTCACGGACTTCGCTCAAGTGGTTTTGAATCTCAATGAATTCGTCTATGTCGAATGACCCGTCCCTGATCAACCGTCGGCAGATGTTGCTCCGTTCAGGCGGCGGGGCTGGGCTTCTGGGCATGGCAGCGTTGTTCCAGGATTCCGGGCTGCTGCTTCCCTCGGCCAAGGCTGCCGCAGCCAACCCCCTGGCACCGCATCCGGCCCATTTCCCCACCAAAGCCAAGTCCGTCATCTGGCTGTTCATGAACGGAGGCCCCAGCCAGGTGGACACCTGGGATTACAAGCCCGAGCTGGCGAAGCGAGATGGTAAGGAGCTTGAGGGTTTCGACAAAAAGACCGGGTTTTTCGTGGATTCGGTGGGACCGCTGATGAAATCCCCGTTCGGCTGGGCTCAACACGGGCAGAGCGGAACCTGGGCTAGCGACCTGTTCCCGTACCTCTCGCAGCAGGTGGACAAGATGGCTTTTATTCATTCCTGCCACACAGAGTCCAACAATCATAGCCCTGCCCTGTTCATGATCAACACGGGAACGACGCGCATGGGCTGGCCGTGCGTGGGGTCGTGGGTCACGTACGGCCTAGGGAGCGAAAGCCGCAACCTTCCCGCTTTCGTGGTCATGAGCGATCCCCTGGATCGAGGGCTGCCGAAGGGCAATGCCAGCAACTGGGGCGCCGGCTTTTTGCCCAGCGTCTTTCAGGGCACCTGGCTCAAACCCAAGGGGGAACCGATCGATAACCTCAAGCCGCCGGGCGGCATGGGTGATCCCGCCCAACGGGCTCAACTGGATTTACTGGCCAAGCTCAACCGTCAACGGCTGGCGCGATCTCCGGCGGAGAGTGAACTCAGCGCCCGGATCGAGAGCTTCGAACTCGCGTATCGAATGCAGACGGCCGCTCCGGAAGCCTTCGACGTCGAACGTGAGCCTGAGCACCTCAAGCGGCTGTACGGTCTCGACCAAAAACATTGCCGCCACTTCGCGGCGCAATGCTTGATGGCTCGACGCATGGTGGAGCGAGGTGTCCGCTGCGTTCAGATCTACTCCGGAGGTATGGAAAACCAACGCAGTTGGGATGGGCATGAGGATATTGTGGGCAACCACCGCGGGTTTGCTCGGGAAACGGATCAACCCATCGCGGGGCTCTTGGCCGACCTGGAACAGCGGGGTTTGCTGGACGAAACGCTGGTCATTTGGGGAGGAGAGTTTGGGAGATTACCCATGTCGCAAAAGGGCAAGAATCCTGGACGGGATCACAATCCGCATGCCTTTACCTACTGGCTCGCGGGGGGAGGAACCAAGGCGGGAACCCATTTCGGATCCACGGACGAAATTGGTCACAAGGCAGCCCAGGACCGAGTGAGCGTCAACGATCTCCACGCAACCATCCTGCACCTGCTTGGATTCGATCACGAACGCTTGACCTACTTTCACAACGGCCGAAACTTCCGACTTACCGACGTCGCAGGCGAGGTGGTTAAACAGGTGATCGCTTAGTAAACCTGCCTCACACTCGACCCATCCCCTGACAAAATGGACGGGCTCAGCCTCCAGGACCTCGACCGGTATCGTTCCGTCTATCGCGACGGCTTGCTGCAGAACACCCTGCCCTTTTGGTTGCCCCGCTGCATTGATCGAGAGCAGGGCGGCTATCTGACGGCGCTGGGTGAGGATGGAGCCGTGCTGCAAACCGACAAATCGGTGTGGTTCCAAGGTCGGCTTGCGTGGCTATTGTCCACTCTCTATCAGACCGTTGAGCCGCGGCCCGAGTGGCTGGAATATGCCAAGCACGGAATCGACTTCATCAACCGCCATTGCTTTGACACCGACGGCCGCATGTTCTTCCTGGTGACTCGAGACGGTCGGCCGCTAAGAAAGCGCCGTTACTGCTTCTCGGAGCTCTTTGCGATCATCGCTCTGGCAGCTTATGGAAAAGCCGCCAACGATGAAGGATGCCGTCGTCAAGCGCTCGCCCTCTTCCGCTCAGTACTCCAATTTCAAGGCGAACCAAAAATCAATCCGGACACCAGACCTATGAAGGGACTGGTGATGCCCATGATTCTGATAGTCACTGCGCAGGAACTCCGAAAAGCCACGGGGGATCCACTGTGCACGGAAGTGATCGATCGCTGCGTGAACGAGATCGAGCGCGATTTCTTGAAACCCGAACTGCGCTGCTTGATGGAAACCGTGGGGCCGGGAGGAGAGTTGATCGACACCTTCGACGGACGCCTGATCAATCCGGGGCACGCCATCGAGGCCGGCTGGTTTCTGCTGGAGGAGGCGCGCCAACGCGGCGGGCACGAGAAAATCACCCGCTTGGGCGCCACCATCGTCGAGTGGATGACGAACTGGGGCTGGGATACGGAGCACGGCGGCATCCTCTACTTTCGCGATGTGAAGAACCTCCCCTGTGCCGAATACTGGCATGACATGAAATTCTGGTGGCCGCACAACGAGGCGATCATTGGCAATCTACTCGCTTACCTGATGACCGGCGAGGTCAAGTTCGCCGATTGGCATCGCAAGATTCATGACTGGTCATACAGTCACTTTCCTGACCCTGTTCACGGCGAATGGTACGGCTACCTCCACCGCGACGGCTCCATCTCCACTCGACTCAAGGGCAACATCTGGAAAGGACCGTTCCATCTCCCCCGCATGCAGTGGTATTGCTGGCAAAGGCTGGACGAGGAAATCCAGCGGCAAGGCGGTTCTTTGTCAACATCCTAACCCCGAGCGCCGTCGATTCGGACTCCGGCACCTCAGACGATACGATATTAGGAAGCCGACGATGTCGGGTTGGAACCAGCGGGCACCCGCGCTTCGCTGATAGCCCGTGACTCTTGCAGTTTCTTCTCCACCCACAGCCAAGTGATCTTCCAAGGGAGGGTTTCCGAACGACGGGGAGGATGAGTATTTAGCGGAACGGAAGGATTCTCTACGGCAGCTCTCATATGCAACCTGAATTACAACCTGAACTAAGGTAACTGATTTGGGCCCAACCTTCTTCCGGACTTAGGCTGAAAGCGGAGGCCCTGTTCATTATTTCAGACAGGGCTAATTCAAGGTCGTCACGTGGAATGGCGTGCGGGAGTTGCTACTTGCCCCAATCGGCGACTCTACGCTCTTATCTCCTTCGTCTTACATGCCCGACTGGTTCTATCGCACCATTTCACGTCCCATGCTCTTCGCGTTGCCGCCGAGGCAAGCGCAACGATTCGCCGTGGAGTTCATGTCCGTGGTCGGCAGACTGCCTCTCGGCTTAGGCGCCACCTTCATCGACCTCCTCGGGCACATGCATCCACCCGAGTCGTTGCGAGCCTCGTGCGGTGGGACCATGATTCCTGGACCTGTAGGCCTCGGTCATCTTGTGGATCCGAGCGGTGAGGCGATTCGAGCCTGGTCGAGGTTTGGTTTTGGGCTCATCGAAGTCGGACCGGTTTCGAGTGAGACTGGGAACTCCAACCATCTCGCCAGGAACTCCGCCACAGAAACGATCACAGAAGGAACACCTCCGCTCACCCTTTCCGCCGAAGATTTGGCCCTTCGGCTTAGTGAACTCCCAGCAGGCGTCCAAACCCCGCTGTGGATTAGACTCTGGATTGCCGATCACCAAACTCCATTAGAAGCGGCCACCTGCCTGGATCGCTCCATGGAAACCTTGAGATTCAAGACGGCGGCATTCTCAGTGGATCGCAGTGCGCCTGCCGGAGGAACGCATTGGCAAGTTAACGAGTGGCGGCAGTTTTGGGAGGCTCTCTCAAAACACCGCTCTACTTGCACAACCGCTGCACGAATTTACTGGGTGCTAGCCCCAGAGCGATTGTCGCTGTGGAACGCGGTGCGTGATGCGGCCTTGAACGCGGGAGTGGTCGGACTCGTACTCGAATCGCGCGCGGACACCAGATCGACCCTGACCTACGGGACGCGAGCGGTCCCGGAGCAACTCGCTGCCATCCGCGAGTTTCGCCAGGGAGGTGACTCGAATTTCGGCCTGATCGTCTCCGGTGGCATCCACTGCCCCGCCGATGCACTAGAACTACTGCGGGCAGGGGCTGACGTTGCATTGATCGACAGCGGTCTGATCTATTCGGGACCGGGTCTAGCCAAAAGAATCAATGAAGCCGTCCTGGAGCATCGATCGCACGCATCAAGCACACATGATTCAACCCCTGCACCGGGTGTTTTTCGTTGCTCCTGGTTTTGGACATTGATGCTCGGGGTCGGGATGTTGACGGGTGGTTTAATGGCACTTTGGATCGCATCAAGTAAGGTGGTCATGCCTTACGACGAGGTCTATTGCGGTCTGACTCGCAACCAGCTCGTGGCCCTGAACCCAAAGCTTCTGCCTTTCATGGCTCACGACCGAGTGAGCCTGGCGGGCACCATGTTGACCATCGGGCTGCTCTATGCTGCCTTCGCCTGGTTCGGAGGACGCCGGGGCCAGCACTGGAGTCACGTCGCCACCCAATGTTCTGCTGGGGTGGGTTTCTTCTCGTTCTTCTTGTTTCTTGGGTTCGATTACTTTGATCCCTTCCACGCCTTTGTAACCGCCATACTCTTCCAACTCTTCATTCAGGCGCTGGTGGGACAACAGCTACCTATAGTGCACCATCACGCCCCAGAGCTCTGCGAGACCGCTGAGTGGCGGAGAGGCCAGTGGGGCCAACTACTCTGGGTGATCCACGGGCTCGGTCTGCTGGCTGCAGGAGGAATCATTTGCACGGTGGGTATCGGGGAGGTCTTGGTGGCCACCGATGAAAGCTTCCTAGGCGTTTCCTCGACGACAATAAGAGAGATCGCACCAAGGGTCTTACCACTGGTCGCCCATGATCGCGCAACGCTAGGCGGCATGCTCGCCGCCGCCGGGGTCTTGTATCTCCTCGCCTCACTCTGGGGCGTGCGGCGGGGCGAGGCCTGGCTTTGGCATACTTTAGTTTGGGGCGGGATCCTTTCCTATGCGCCCGCGATCGGAGTTCACTTCATCGTTGGCTATGTTGAATGGATCCATTTACTCCCAGCCTTTCTGGGGTTGGGGCTTCTGCTGATCGGCGCACTCCTGAACCGGCGCTGGATGTGGGGCACCGCAGCCAGACAAGTCGCTGACAGCCGATAGGCCACCTTACCCCAAAGCATCTACTGTTCACCCCAAGGCCGACTCGGAGGAGGTGGTGGAGGATCCGTCCACCGCCAGTTCTGTTGATAACCGAACTCGAGGTGCTGTACCTCAAGCCGCTTTCCGCCTTGGCTACAGGACTGCAGCAGAGCATCCAACAAGCCACTGCTTATCAAGGTGCGCTGCACGTTCCAGGAGGGATTCCCCGTTAGCATCATTCGCTCGATGCCATTGAGAAGCAGAGTAAAGTGAGCGCCTGGCCGGGCCTCCTGTGTCCAAAACTGCGTCGAATCCATACGTCCACCTTGGCGGTATCGCCAGGCTCCAGCCCATCCGTTCGCAGCACCGTTCATCTCCAAGACGGAGGCGCGAAGACCATCCTTATACTCCACCAGCCAGAGTATCGGTTGCTTCACGCGCTCACGAACCAGAGTCGGACTCAGATTCCCAGAACTAACTCGACCGAGAGCCGACTGAAACAGCTCGGGATCCACTCGCTTGTTTCCCAAAGCTGTCCAAACGGAATCCCCGGTGACGCATTGAACCGCCTTGACGCCAGTTTCGCCGCCCCGTCGTTGTTCCACAACGGATTGAAGACATTCCAGAGCATGAAACCCGTAGTGGTCGGTAGATCCATAGCTGATAATCGCGACTTCACTGAGATCGGCATCCCTGTCTACGTCCACCGCTGGATGCCGCCACGAACCGGGCACCGAAGATCCGGCCATGAGGGGAATCTTGAGCTCGCGAGCGGTATCATAAATGTGCTTCGCATCAATCCAGTTATCCGCCA
Source organism: Verrucomicrobiales bacterium (assembly GCA_016793885.1). Classification (NCBI taxonomy): domain Bacteria; kingdom Pseudomonadati; phylum Verrucomicrobiota; class Verrucomicrobiia; order Verrucomicrobiales; species Verrucomicrobiales bacterium. The sequence goes on along the minus strand of JAEUHE010000016.1, from coordinate 60,855 downwards.
AATGCTTATCAACGAACACCGGAACGACTCGTCCACTGTCACGAAATACCTGGATCATCTCATCCCAAAACCTTCGTTTCGGATACTGGGTGTTGCCAGTAGGCGAGCGTGGGTAATCGCCATGCTCGGCGATCAGCAGAACTCCCTCGACCGCCAGCTTCCCTGTTCCCAAGGTAAGCGTATCAGCAATGTTGGAGTAGACTCGAAATCGATGCGACGCAGCGAGGAGACGGCTGATATCATTCGCCGGTCTCTGATCCGTATAGAGCGAGACCAGCTTCAACGGGGAATCTTTGCCCGTTCCGTCCAACATATCGGTGAGCAAGAGACGGCTCACGATGATATCGGCGTGAGAATTGTGGCGATAGACCGTAGTAAGAGCCGCGACGTTCTTCAGGGCGGGAACCGCGTGAGCAATGGCTCCGTGGCTCATGAGAACGGTGACCAATGTCATGATCCAATTCAGGCGGAACTGCCGTGCGAACGTGCCTACCCGCACCTCTGCCGAATGGATCGCTTTCATGGTGGAGGTAGCTGGCCCGCTCATGGCAGGGCGAAGGAAGAAGGTTTCAGCATTTTCTTCTTCCAATAGCCGTTATCAAAGAAGCGATATCCGGTCGGTTGGTAGTCCCCGACGAGCTCTACACCTGTTCCACCTCGAGGAATCTTCCTTTCCAGCCCCACACACCAATAGACCGCGTTCACCAGCATTCGACGGGTCCCGGCGGAGGCAAGATCCGTCGCGGATCCCATCGTGGTAACAAAAGCTCTGCCTCGGCGACCGTCCGGAACTTGATAGGTCTTGGTCCAGGCCACAGGAAGTGGTGGATCGTTGGGATTGTAACGATCGTCTCCACGGTCGGCAGTAGGGTTGTGAGCGATGCCGGCCACCTCGGTGTCGGTGGGCCTCATGCCCAAAAACGCGTCGTTCTGATCAAAAGGCCCTCGTCGATTCATCGACTGGCCTAGAACGATCGGTATGGATCCAGCGGGCAGAGGCAGACGAACGGCATAGACATCGGTCGGCCCCCAAATATCGCCATCTTTCAACCCGCGCGTGAGACGAAGGGACGATGCGCCGGGCGCGATGAGTCCACGGGTGCTTTGATGATTATGATAACCGTGATGGTAAAACCAGGTGTCACCCAGCACAGTTCCACCGAATCCGCCCAGCCAACCTCGCTTGTCTCCATCATACTTTGGGTCACGATGCACCCAGTTGGTCGGGCCGTTATATCGATAGTCGTAGTGAATCCAATCCCGCCGCTCGGCCGGGATGCGGAAGGCATGTGTCGCGGTACGCATCCCGATGACAGGGAGACCGGCCTTCAGATAGTTGTCTATCTGACGCATTTGGTCATCCGGCAAATTGCGGAATCGGGTCGCAATGATCAGGAGATCCGCCGTTTCCAAGGCTTGTAAACCCGGTATGTTGAATGACACGTTCGGATTGATGGTTCCGGTGGCCGGATCAATGGCATACAGCACTGTGCACTTAAATCCATGGCGTACCGAAAGGATCTTCCCCAACTGACTCAGAGCTTCCTCGGAGCGATACTCCTCATCCCCTGACACCAGGACCACACTCTTGCCCTTACCTGGACCAGAGCCTCCTGGATAGACAACCCAGGGTGACTCCAAGTCAGCACCGAAAGCAGTTGGCCCCAGCGCCCATAGAAGGAAGCAAACTGTGAGGCATTTAAACAGAAGTCGGATCGTCATCATAGCGAGTGGTAGTGGAGTCTTCTGCCGAGTCACGAGGACATTGGCAAGTCAAATGGGACTCACGGTCAGCCCAAATACAGTTCCAAAGTTCATTCAGCCCTCGGAAGCCGGAGGCAATGGAGAGGAACGGGATAATTCCTTCCGGGAAAGGTCCTCGAAAGAGAACTGGGCGATGCGAGACGCCCACATGGAAGCTCTGGAGAGAGGGACCGCTTGCCAACGTTTCGCATCTTCTGTCGCTTCAAATTCCTGAAGACGTCGAAGAGTCTCTGGCGCCACTTCTGTGAAATCAGTCTGCCCCATCATCACGTGCAACGCCTCCAGGACGGTCCCAGATTGCCCGAGACTAAGCCCAGTCAGCAACTGTCCCGCGAGGGCCGGGGCACCGGTCACGATTGAGAGAAGGAGCATCGGAGCTGCCAATCCACCCAACCCATCGCTTTGATCTCCAAAAGCGGTCCTCTCGCGATCGGTGAGCGCTGCGCGAAAGAGACGGTAGCTATTCACGAACCGCTTCGTTGCCCGGGGCGAACGACCGATGATCAGGGCGAGCGAGGCCATCGCCTCTCGCTCGGCGCTTCCGAGGACGAGTAGCACCGGGGCCAGGGCTGTAGTGGGTTCAGCAATCCTGGACTCAGGTCCTTGGTTAGGATTTGCGCTGGAAAGCGCGCCAGCCACAGGGCGCTGGTCGGAGTAGGAATCCTCCGAATCATTGGCGATAACGTTCGAAGCAGACTCGCCCCGATTGCTGAGATCCGACACATTCTGGTTCTCACGCACCGATGGCTGCACTGCCGACGCCGATGAGCCAGCGGAGTCCGAGCCGCTGGTCAATTTACCAATCAACACCTTGGCCGCATCGGCGTCGAGTGGTGGAACCCACAGCGGAATCTGGAAAATCTTTTCCAAGTAGTCGGAAGGCGTCACCGGCGATATGCCCACTTCGCGTGACCAGACGCGGTCTTTGTCATCCTCTTCCTTAGTCCTCGCCAACAGGGCGGGATATTCCTTGGCTAGCGAGTGCGCCATCCACCGTGAGTCAACCCCGACCACGACCACAAAAACATCGAAGGACAGCAGAAGGTGGATTGCCTGCAAGACTTCCACCACCCGGTTCGAGGGACAACGATCGAGATCGTCGATGTAGAGCACGATGCGGTTGATGCCCAGGTGTGCGAAGAAAGCAGCGGCGTCACCGGGAGTGATTTCAGGTCGAGCTTTGAGCAGGGCTTCCTGGACTTTGAGAACCTCCCTATCCAGTCCAAGACGCTGGGCATTGTGCGCCCGAACCAACTCACTCAGATGCTCAAAGTCGCGTCGAATGAGGGCAATCAAGCCCAGGTGCTTCTGATAATCGCCGCTGGCCAGTCGCTGCTCGATAAACCGGGTAATGGCCCGGCCGGAAAGGGCATCGTTCACCTCGGCCATGGCACCTCTCAATTCCTTCTCCTTCTCTGCCAGCCCAGCCTTGGCGGCATCGACGGCCGCCTGCGCTTCGGCCACTTTCTGTTCACCCAACGATATCAGTCTCGCCTTCTCCGAGTCGGCGGCGGCCAGTCCCGACTCGATGCGACGTCGCGCAGCGCCCAAGGGAGCCAAAGCCGCCAAAACCTCCGAGGCCCGACCATGGACCCACCGGATACCATTAACACCAGCCGCCAGGAGACCAGCCATCGATGTTCCGAGCCAAACGCCCGTCTGACGGAAGAAGTCACCGGCGGGAGTAAAGGATAGCACCAGTAAGAGCAGCAGCGGCGCGAGGACGATCACCAGGACCAGGGAGAGCTGTCGCGCCGCATCCCGAGCGTGAACCAGGCGTCGCGCCACGGCTTGGAGGACGCCGGCGGTTGTCCCAAGCTCTTGCAACTGTCCGTAAATCGATTCGACATTTCCTGTCGTTTCCTCCAGCTCGAATCCCAACTCCTGCAACTGCCGGATCACCTGCTTGCGGAGCGGGGCGAACCCCTCGTTGTTCTCGATGAACGACCAAAGAGATCGGCTGGCCAGACGTGCCAGGTTTTGGACCGCCGTGTCTTGCTGGATGCGAGTGTTCTGCAGGAGAGTTTCCGCGGAATCCTTCGCTTGGCGAGCTTCACTCTCACGGCGCACCGCTTCGTCGCGCATTTCCGTGGCGATGCAGAGCTTGTCGAGAGCCCGCCGCAGGGGAGTTGACGCTGTTGTCGAAACCTCAGGCTCCCAGCTGCGAAGATCCGAGAGGAGATGCGACATGAGCGAAGCCCACAGATTGGCATCGATGTAGTGCCAGGCATTGAACTCGACCTGGACCACGTTCGGCCAGCAAGCAGAGGCACCAGTCGGATTTTGCTTAGCCAAAGCGCGAGCGCCATCGGTCAGTTTACCGATGGCACCGCGAAGCCTTCGCATAAAGAAGCTTTTGCCCGAACCCCAGTTTCCAAAGACACCCAAGGAGAGATTCCCGTCGAGTTGTGGAGAGGCGATCAGGTGAGCCAGTGCGTTGACCGTGCTCTCGAGGTTTAGGCAGTCGTCTCCGGGTTTGCCAGAGGGGTTATCAGAACCGTAACCAGGCATATAGGGACCCTGCGGGAGGGATTCCCCCTGCTTTTTCTCCCGGGTCGGAGCACCGGCAGCGATACGGGAGGTATGCTCGGCGGCCAAACGTCGCCATTTCTCTCGCTCTGCCAAGGGACCTCCTTCGGCGAGGCTGTTCAAAAACTCCGCAAGGAGGATCTCCCGATCGATCCCGGCATCATCAAGAATCTCCCAGGCGCTGGTGGGTTTAACTCGACCGTTAGGGCGATACATCAGCAAAGCGGTAATGAGATGTCGCGCGGCCAGAATGTCGTCGTGACGCGGAAGCTGCATCGCTTGCTCGAACACCCCCAACAGACTGTGTGAGGCATGGGTCGCCGTCTGCGGAGCATCGTTCGGTGCACGTCGGTTGCGGTCAAAAAAGTGCTTTCGCGCGGCCGTGAAACGAGCGCCGTTCATCTCGTTCAGCAGCCGGGAGAGCACATTCGGGGCGTAGACTTCGCCGGACTTGACCACGCGATTGCCGGCACGCTCGAGGCAAATCAACATCATTCCCGTCCCAATCAGACCGCGAAAATCCTCATTGCGAGCCGTCTGGCGGACAGACGCAAGCACTCCCCGCACACTCGCCGAGAGAGGAAACCTCTCGAGCAGCTCGAGGGGCCTCCCGCTGTCCGTCGCCGCGGAGGCCTGGTTGGGGGCGTCCGAGGAGTTGTTCGGAGGAGTGGGAGAATCTGAGGGCGCACTCATGAGCAAGAACCTAATGACACCTGCCCCTGAAGAGCAAACCCTGATTCAGGGCCGAGGCAAGCGGGGGGGGAGTCGTGAATCAAGTGAAATCTGGCTTCTCGTGCGGACTTCCCATGTGGCCGATACGACGATGACAATTTTGGAAAACTTTAATCCCACGTTCCTAACGTTTTCTCATTTGCTGCCTCCCCTCCCCAAGCTAGTCTATCGCCGTGCCATCGCATCGCATCCAGAGATTTAGAGGCCTGTTCCTGGCGCTGCTAATCTTCGCCTGGAACCGCCATACTGAGGTGGCTGGAGAGCCGGTACGCTTCTCGCGCGAGATCCTTCCGATCCTGTCGGACTATTGTTTCCAGTGTCACGGCCCAGACGAACACTCGCGGAAGGCGGAACTCCGGCTCGATACCGAGGAAGGCGCTCGGCGCAAAAACCGGGAAGGCAGGGCGGCCGTTGTTCCGGGCCAGAGCAACCAAAGCCTCCTGATGCAGCATGTCCTGAGCACTTCCCCGGACGAGGTCATGCCCCCTCCCAAGGCCAAGCATCCGCTCCGCTCGGACCAGATTCAGCTGCTGAAGCGCTGGATCGACGAAGGGGCTATCTGGGGACGCCACTGGGCCTTCGAGCAGCCGGCCCGACCGGCACTTCCCGAAGTCAAAAATCGATCATGGCCTAGGAATGCCTTGGATTTCTTCGTCCTAAGCCGACTCGAACGAGAAGGTTGGCAGCCCGCTCCCGAGGAATCTTCATCCCGCCTCCAGCGGCGACTGTTTCTGGATCTCACGGGACTCCCCCCCTCCGAGGCGGATGTCACGCTGAACGCCCAGGAATCCTCTCCCAAGACCTACCACGCCCTGATCGACCACCTCATCGCGTCGCCGCACTTTGGCGAGCGCATGAGCTGGGATTGGTTGGAAGCGGCCCGCTATGCGGATTCGAACGGCTACCAGGGGGACAACGAACGAACCATGTGGCCATGGCGGGACTGGGTGGTTCAAGCATTCAACCGGAATCTCCCTTTTGATCAGTTCACCCTCTGGCAACTCGCGGGCGACTTACTTCCCCATCCGACCGGGGAGCAACGCCTGGCGACGGGGTTTCTAAGGAACCACATGATCAATGGAGAGGGGGGACGGATTCCGGAGGAGAACCGGATCGACTACGGCATGGACATGACGGAAACCACGGCCACCGTCTGGCTCGGACTCACCTTCAACTGCTGCCGTTGTCACGATCACAAATTCGATCCCCTTAGCCAGCGCGACTACTACAGCCTGTTCGCCTTCTTCAATCAAACACCGGTGGATGGAGCCGGTGGCAACCCTCAAACCCCTCCGGTGCTGGAGCAACCCAGTCCCGAACAACGGCAGCGCTCGGAGACACTCCAACAGCGATGGAAGGAACTGCTGCAGATGCAAACCAAAGCTGAGGCAGACAAGTTTCCCAGGAAGGCGGGAGAGAGCATTAAGTCACATCCCGGCTTTGAGACCTTACCCAAAGAGATTCAAGAAGCCCTGTCTCTCGCCCCCGAAAAGCGCGACGCTGGACAACTCGCCAAAATCGCAGCGCATTGGAAGACCAACGACGTTGGATTCTCCCGGCAGGTAGAAATTCTTCAGAAAGCGGTCGCCGAAAAGGCGGACCACGCCAGAACCATTCCACGCGTGATGGTCATGGAGGACCGACGGGAGCCTCGAGAAACCTACGTCCTCTCGAAGGGACTCTATGATCGTCCAGCTCAAAGAGTCGGAATGGCCGTGCCGTCCAGCCTTCCTCCCCTGCCACCCGGATCCCCCACCAATCGCCTAGGGCTCGCCCAATGGATCGTCTCCGACCAAAACCCACTGACAGCCCGGGTCATCGTGAATCGGCTCTGGCAGCAGTTTTTCGGAATCGGACTGGTGAAAACTGCCGAGGACTTCGGGATCCAGGGCGAAAGGCCGGAGCATGCCCAATTGCTCGATTGGCTGGCGATGGAGTTCATCGAGTCAGGATGGAACGTCAAACACCTCTGCCGAATCATCGTTGACAGCGCCACGTATCGGCAAAGCTCGCAGGCCGCGCCAGGCTCGTACGAACGTGATCCGCAGAATCGGCTTCTGTCCCGTGGCCCGCGATTTCGTATGCCTTCCTGGATGATTCGAGACTACGCACTCGCCTCCAGCGGCCTGCTAGAACTAAGAACCGGCGGGCGTCCGGTCAACCCATACCAACCACCGGGGGTGTGGGAAGAGGCTACGTTCGGTGCGAAGAAGTACAAACCCGACACGGGAGAAGCTCTATACCGCCGCAGTCTCTACACGTTCTGGCGGCGAATCGTCGCGCCCACCCTGTTTTTCGATACCGCCTCCCGCCAGGTGTGCACCGTCAAACAGCCACGCACCAACACGCCGCTGCAAGCGCTCACCACACTCAATGACGTGACCTTCGTGGAGGCCGCTCGTGCTCTTGCAGAACGAATCATCAAGGAATCCGGCCCGGATCCCACCCGGCGAATTCAGGCCGCTTTTCGCCGCATCCTGGGACGCGTCCCCACGAACGCCGAGGCGGACATTCTACTGAAGGCGGTCACGCGACACCAAACCGAGCTGCCACGTGACCCCACGGCTGCGGAACGGCTGCTGTCCCTTGGCGAGTCCAAACGTGACCTCAGCCTGCCGGCCGTCGACCACGCTACCTGGACTTTGGTCTGCAGCACTCTGCTGAATCTCGACGAGGCCCTCACCAAGGAATAGCGCGATGAACCCTTTCAGCGAACATCAGCTTCTCAACACTCGCCGAGAATTCTTCGGTCGCAGCGCCTCAGGCATCGGGGTGGCGGCTCTTGCCTCGCTGTTGACGCGCGACGGTCTCGGAGCAACAGATAAAGCGTCGACCGGCAAGGGCCTTCCCGGGTTCCCTCACCTGCCCCCCCGAGCCAAGCGAGTCATCTATCTCTTCCAAAACGGAGCCCCCACGCACGTGGAGTTGTTCGATTACAAACCACGGTTGACCGAGCTTCACGGCAATCCAGTGCCCGATGGCTACATTGGAGGCAAGCGCTTCAGCACCATGACCGGCAAAGCCGATGGGAAACTGATCCTCGCTCCCGTGGAACCGTTCCGCCAACACGGGCAATCCGGAGCCTGGGTCAGCGCCTTCATGCCGCACACCGCTCGCGTGGTGGACGACCTGTGCTTCATCAAGAGCATGCACACCGATGCCGTCAACCATGCGCCGGCCATTTCTTTGCTGTTGAGCGGAGCCCAGATTCCAGGTCGTCCCACCATGGGCGCCTGGCTTACCTATGGCTTGGGGTCCGAAGTGGATAATCTCCCCTCATTCGTGGTCATGACCTCCGTCAGCAAGGGCACCTCCTGCGGCCAGATATTCTATGACTTTTATTGGGGTTCCGGTTTTCTGCCTTCCCGCTTCCAGGGCGTTAAATTCCGCGGCAGTACCGACCCGGTGCTCTACCTCAACAACCCCGATGGCGTCAGCCGAGAGCTTCGCCGCGGAATGCTCGACGACCTGGCGGCGATCAACCAGATCAAGTTGCAGCAATTCGGCGATCCGGAGATTGCCACCCGCATCGCCCAGTACGAAATGGCGTTCAAGATGCAAGCCAGCGTGCCGGAGCTCACCGATCTGTCGAAGGAACCGGCTGCGGTCCTGGACCTCTACGGTCCCTCAGTACGGGAGCCGGGCACTTTTGCCTACAACTGCCTCATGGCACGCCGGCTGATCGAAAGGGATGTGCGTTTCGTGCAGGTTATGCACGCCGGATGGGATCAGCATAACAGCATCACCACCGAGCTGTACACCCAGTGCAAGGATACCGACCAGCCCTCCGCCGGCCTCATCACCGACCTCAAACAGCGCGGCTTGCTCGACGACACTCTCGTGATCTGGGGGGGCGAATTCGGCCGGACGCCGTTTATTCAAGGAGACATCAAGGACCGCAAACGCTGGGGACGCGACCACCATCCGTATGCTTTTACCGTCTGGATGGCGGGAGGCGGCGTGAAGCCTGGTTTCACCTACGGGGAGACCGACGACCTGGCGATGAACGTGATCCGGGATCCGGTGCACGTGCACGATCTGCAAGCGACGGTGTTGCACCAACTGGGCATTGACCACGAACGCCTCACTTATCGATTCCAAGGTCGGGACTTCCGTCTCACCGACGTTCATGGCAACGTTGTGAGCGAGATTCTGCAAAGCTAAGTCCGACGGCCTCTCTACGACCAAGCCTCGTTACCTCGGCGCCTGGAAGGCTCGGAAGGAAGGCCGAGACAACCTCCAAGGAAGACTTTTGCCCACGGAACACACAGAACACACGGAGTCGGAGGGAATTCAGCAGAACCGTAACTTCAGTCGGCTCGGCCTGTGCGGTTTCTCCTCGGATCCGTGTGGTCCGCGTGGTCCGTGGGCAAGATGTCCCCGCCCCCAAGGCTTCCGCACCTCACGACAGCGGTGCCATCGCGACGGTGGTGTTTGCGCCCTAGAGATTCCCCGAGCTGCGGATGAAACGAATCAAATCGGCAACCTCCTGCAGCTTTAGCCCTACCTCTAAGCCCTCGGGCATGAGCGAGAGATTGCCACTGCTCAACGTCGCAATGTCCGAGCGGAGCACGGGACGCGTTTTTCCATCAGCCAACTTGAAGACCAGGCTATTGCCCGTTTCGGCCGCAATCAACCCGTAGAGTTCCTCCCCGTCGGACATCGTTGCGGTGTACGCCGTAAACCCGGGCTCGATGCTGGCGTTAGGATCGACAATTGAAACGAGAAGCTTCTCGGGGGGATGATTGGCGACCGACTGGAGGTTGGGACCGAGGTCGCTGCCTTGAGTCCCGAGCCGATGGCAGGAAGCACACAATCTCGAGAACACAACCGCCCCCCGCCCTGCGTCTCCCTCGATTGACAACGCCGGACGCAACGCGTCTACCGCACCGACACGACTTCCTCCAACCGGCTCGCTCAAAATTCGGCCCGCCGCCTCCTTGACTTGTGGCGAGGCATGACGCAGCAAGCGCCCCGCGCTCGCTGCATCCAGCGAGGTCCGGGGAATCGTTCCGTTCTCGGCCAGACGGAGCAACTCCAGGCACCAAGCCTCGCGACCGAGCAGCTCATCCAACGCCTTGCGTCGGATCTCCGGAAGGAGCACGGGCCAGGCCCGCCCTATAATCTCCGGGACGGCCCGATCGGCACTTCGTCCCATCGCCTTGACGACCCCTTGCTGCAGCTCGCCGGGAACTCGCGGGTTCAGCAGCTCAGCCAGCAATCGGAGCGCGTCGCCCCGATACCTCTCCTCTCGAACCAACAAGGCGCCGGCCGAAAGCCGCGTGGCCGCTGCGGCCCCGGAGTCACGGCTTAAGCGCTCGACGGATGCTAAGAACGAGGGCAACCGGTCGAGTTGTTGGTTGAGGGCATCAGTCCCCGTGGCCTCACCCAACCTCAGTGCCGACCAGGAGCTTTTTCGACGGCTCAACCCGTCCAGAAATCGTCCCATCTGGTCCATCTGCGCGCAATCCGGCGTTTCTCCCGAGCCAGTCAAGAGGCGGCTCAACAAGCGCGCCAAAGGCTCGCGTTGTTCGGTAGCCAAGGCGAGATTGAGAAGCGGATCCACCCAGCCAGCCCGGGTCCCTCCGTCAGCCGAAAGAATCCCATCGATCAAAGGGAGGACATGAAGACGCGAAGAGCTCAAAACTGCGGCCTGTATAAAACGATCGGTACCATGCGATACCGCGATCCTCGCCAAGGTCGCACCCGCTCTCGGATCCCTCCACTGCCCCAGCGTCAAGGCGAGTTGCAACACAACTTTAGGCTCCGAGTCGGACGCTAAACGCACTGCCTCGGAAAGAATCTCCGGTGTCAAACGCGTCTCCGATAAGCGCAGGGCGTGGATTCGAACGCCCGGATGAGGATCGCGAAAGGCGGCCGTCAAAAGTTCGACCGGCAGCGAGCCGAGTCCATCCATCGTACATAGGGCATGCAGCCGTCCCAGCGGAGCCGAACTCTCACGCGCCAGTTTTTCGAGCAAGGGCACAACCTTGAGATCCTGACGCCAGAGAAGCAGCATCTGAGCCTTGTCCCTTTGCCAGCCGTTGGGCGACTCCAGAGTCTCCACCAGCTGATCTGAGGTCGCGGAAGCCAAGGCCGGCACCGGCCGCGGAGTGCCAAGCCGGGGAAGCACCCGATAGATCCGCCCACGATCCTCGCCGCGTCGGTAGTGCGGCAGAAGCTCGGCCTTTCCTTCCGGTGGCAGCCACTCGGGGTGCTCGATCATGTAGCGATACATGTCGACCACCCACAACGCACCATCGGGCCCGGTACGGGTCATCACCGGCCGACACCACCGATCTTCACTCGCAAAAAAATCCATCGCCGAACCGACTTCAGCCCGCGTGCCCTTGAAGGTGACGCCATCCTCGTGAACGAGGTTATGCTGAACCAGATTGTGGAACGGCTCACAGGTGAACGCATGCCTCAGTTCGCCGGTGCCAGACAAAAGGTCATCGCGATAGATCATGGCGGCGCACGCCGAGGTGAAATGCCCTGACTCGCCGAAGCTGTGAAACCGCTTCTCCCGCGCGCTGGCCGGGAAGACCTTGGGATTGTTCGGCGTGACGACTTGGTGAACCGGATTGGGCGCGGCCACGTACGGGTTGCGTCGCAGGTATTGATCCGCCAGTACGTAGTGCCACAGGGGCCAGGAGTTCTGCACACCAAACCAGTTGCCCCAGTTGTCTGGATTCCGTCCAAATTGTGACGGGCCGCTCTGAGCATCCAACTCTCCCGTGTCCGGGTTGAAGCGAAAGTCGCGGCTTCCGATGGCGTAATCCTGACCGTTGAGATGGGACCTGATTTTCGTAGCCGTGCCATAGCCGCCATGGTGAGCGCCGCTGGCACAATAAACCCAATTGTCCAATCCCCAGCGCAAACCGTTAACTCGGAGCTGTTGATTTCCCTCAAAAAATCCACTGAAGCGGACTTCGCGAACCTCTGCCTTGCCGTCGCCATCACCATCCTTCAGGAATAAGATCTCCGGCGCGGCCGTTACCAAAACCCCATCTCGCCAACACAGCAGCCCGGTTGGAAAGGAGAGTCCCTCGGCGAAAAGAGTGCTCTTGTCATAGCGGCCGTCCCTGTCAACATCCTCCAAGATTCGAATGCGTCCCCCAGCTTTCCCTTGGCCATCGAGTCCCAGGGGATAATCCACCATCTCCACCACCCACAGCCTTCCACGCTCATCCCAGTCGATCGCCACCGGCGATTCCACCAGCGGTTCCGACGCCACTAAATCGACCCGGAATCCCTCCGGAACATGGATCTTGGCGAGGGAGGCGGCAGGGGAAAGCGGCTCGTTCGCAACCGTTGAACTGGAAGCGGCCGAGGCCTGGCCTCGCTTCTCCAGTGAAGCTAAAGGGAGAATCGATGCGATCTCCTCTGCCGAAAGGGCCCGATCGAAAAGGGCGATATCGGTCAGTCGGCCGTTGAGACTGGCGAAGCCATCGTTCCTGCCTCCCCAGAAAACCTGGGGATTAGCGGGCGGGAATGTCGGCTCGAGCTCGGCGTCTATCTCGGGCTTCGACGCCCCATCGAGATGCACCCGCACTCGGCGGCCTTCTCGGACCAGGACGACGTGATGCCAAGTCAGCGGCACCAACTGCGTTCGACCAGCGCGAATCTCGTCACGCTGATTGCCGTTAAACCAAATCAAGACACCGGCGTTGCTATGACTGCCACCGATGCCAAGGTGATCTCCCGGGGCCCCGTCAGCCCCATCCTCACCTCGTGAGAAGAGGTAGCCAGTCACCGGTCGGACAGTGGTTGGCAGCTCATTGTAAAACCAAAACGCGGCGCTGTAATTAGCCCCCAGGCCTGGCACTCTGGCCGCAATTCTCCCGCCCGAGAAGCGCGCCGCTACAGCATCCGCCGCCGGCACTGCCACTCCGGCCTCCGCTATCGCGACCGGCTGTCTGGGGCCACCGAGCAAGGTTTGTCCCTCCGAGACTGAAGCGAGCCATCGAGCGATAGGCCTCAAGGCTTGGATGCCGGTCCCAACGGGGACGGGAGCGGCCGGGGTGAGCGCAGCGGCTCGGGACGGCTTAACTAAGGTGGAGGCGTTGAAGTGTGCCTCGATCTCGCCGGGAGCAAGCGCTCGATCATACCACGCCACCTCGTCGAGCTTCCCTTCCAGGCCGAAAGCACCGTCAGACCGTCCCCCGAAGAAGAGCTCCTCGGTTGGGGTCTCGCGCCCAGGTTCCAGTTCCCCTGCGAGATCGGGATCGGTCTCGCCGTTAACATATGCTGCGACGCGTTTACCGTCCCTCACCAGCACCACGTGATGCCAGGTACGCCAAGGCAGATCTCGCTTTCCAACCAACGACTGACTCCGGTCGCTTCCCCCGTTCGAAAACACCAAACGTCCAGGGACGGTTCGCGTCCCCCCGATCGAGAGATGTTCCCCCGGTGCGCCATAGACCCCATCGTCGCCTCGGGAAAAAAGGTAACCAGTCGTGTCCCGGACCGAAGTAGGCAAGCCATTCCAGACCCAGAACTCGGCGGTGTAGGCTCCGCGTGTGCGCGGGGCTCCGGCGCGCAGTCGCCCCCCCGCAAAGTGCACGGCTCGGTTGATGACCGGGCCGCTGAAGGCATTGGTGGTTTCGAGACGTGCCGGGTGAAAACCAACTGTCGCGCTGGCACCTGGCAGGAAGAGGGCGATCCCATCCTCGAAGGTGGCGTTGCGCCGATGCTCACTCGCATCGTATGCCGTCGGGATCACTCCTTCCTCCAGCCGCCAATACGCCGCTGGTTGGGAGGCGAGAACCGCCCGAGCGTAAGCACCGTGACTATTGGTCATGGGAATTCGCCGCGAACCCGACAGGTCCTCGAGGAGTGACAGCAAGGTTTCCACAATCCGCGGTTCCGCGCGTTCCTCCAAGCCCGCGGTCCGCGCGGGCCAGGTGGTGTATCCCCCCAGTCGATGCTGTTCAGGGGGCGGAATATACCCCTCCGCCCCGTTGGCTAGCTCGATGTTGAACGTCTGTCGAAACGGGCTCTGGGCCTTCAGTTTCAATCCCGTGAGGGCGAAGACCTCGTTTGGCAGAGCGGTAATTCCGAGATCCCCGATGCGCAGGGCCTGAAGCTTCAACTCGGTCCGGGGCCGCTCATGCAGCGCCAGTGCTTCCAAGGAATAGACCTCGGGCAGCGTGCTCGGCAAACGTCCTTCGAACGTCTTCGCCAGCCGCCGGGCCCAGGTCAGCCGATCGGCATCTGGAGCGCGATAGCTCAGCTCAATTGTGCGCTCCGCCATGCCCAACGGCACCCAATCCTGGAACTCGATTCGCCGGACGACATCGGTGGCCAGAGTGGCCATCTCCCGCGCGTAGGCGTCGTAGCCAATATCGCGGGCCGGGGCGGCATAATCCATCCACATCAAATCGCCGCTTGTGCCCTGGGACATCAACGCCAAAAAGCCGGCTCCAACGCCTGGAGCCTGACCTCCGAGAAACTCCGCCATGTATTTGCAAAACCTGCCATAATAGTCGGAGGAGATCAGGGGCGACCCGTAGTAGTGCTGCGAATAGTTACCCAGGAGCGCCAGGTATTTTCCGTCCAAAGTCTGCAGGGCGACAACGGAAAGTCCCGGATCCACCGGACCGGAAGGCCCCACGGCATCGGGACTCTGGTGTCCCGGATGCATGTGGGCGCGAACCGATTTCTGTCCGAACGGATCTGTCAGCAGGCGATCGGGACGTCGAATCCAGCGTCGATTGAAGGTGTGATCCCAATCATCCACTGAACCCCAGCCAATCCGAGCCGGAGTGAGGTTTCGAGCCGCTCCAATAATCGCCTCCGCAATCAGCGGCTCGAGAAAGCGGGCATAGTTGGTATCCATGCGACTGCCCAAACATCCCATGGCCGAGGGGGCGGAGTGTGTGTGGGTGGCCGACACCAGCATCTTCTCAACCGGGATGCCGGTAACCTGACTCGCCTGCTCCTTAGCCCGGTCCATCAAGTCCCGAGCCACCATGCAGGTGTCGATCACTGCCATCACCACGCGGGTTGTACCGTCGTCAAGCGCGAGAGAGCGGACGTGCAGCCGGTCCGCGACATTGGTCGCAGTTCGCTCGGTAAACATCGCGTTGACCAACACCGGGAAGCGCGTGGGAGTAATGTCGACGATATGCGTGCCAGCTCGAAAAACCTTCTTCCCCTGGGCCCAAGCCGACCCACCGGCTAGAGCGACCGCGATCAGGAGGCAGACAGGGAGCCAACTGAGGCGGCCCAGAAAACCCGACCGAAAAAGGTCACGTTGCGAGACTTTAGGGTGCTGCATGGATCTCTTCTAACGGGAGAACAGGCGCTTGACCAGAGAGGAGAAACTGTTCCTGAAGGATTCACCTCTTGCTCTCAACGCCACAATGATCTTCGAACGATCGCCGGAGCCTGCCAGGCTCGAAAGGAAGGCCGAGACAACCTCCAAGGAAGAGTTTCCCCACGGAACACACCGAACACACGGAGTCGGAAGGGATCCAGCAGAACAGTAACTTCAGTCGGCTCGGCGACTCGCCCCGCACCCGCAGTCGGTGTTGCAGTCGCTCCCCGGATCCGTGTGCTCCGTGGGCAACATGTCCCCGCTCCCAAGGCTTCCGCACCTCACAACAGCCGTGCCAACGCGACGGCGGTGTTGGCTGCTAAAGTCGCATCGCAGCAGCCAGTGCCTGATACATCACTGCACTGTCGGGCAGTATCCCGGTCCAGTACTCGACACCTAACACCCCCTGGTTGACGAGCATGGAGAGGCCATCCAGGGTTTTGCAGCCGGCCTCTCGGGCGTCGCGGAGGAAACGAGTCACCGGCGGGCTAAACACCACATCCGCCACAATCTGGCCTGACCTAAATGTAGAGACGTCGAGAGGCAGTCGCGCATGGTCGTCATACAGCCCGATTGAAGTTCCGTTAATCACGATGTCCGCCTCGGACGGCAGGGCAAAATCTCCGGTCCACGGGTGCAATTCCGCCCGACAGCTCAGCTTGCTCACCAGGAGGTCGAGCAACGGACGACCTCGCTCCGGCGAGCGATTCACCAGGATGAATCGACTCACTCCGGCGAGGGCGAGCTCGACCGCCACCGCTCGTGCGGCTCCGCCCGCTCCAAACAGCACCACCGTCTTGCCTCGCGGATCGGTCAACTCCTGAAGAGAGCGCAGAAATCCCTTTCCATCGGTGTTTTCGCCGATCAGTTTGTCCCCCCGCCGGACGACGCAGTTAACCGCCCCGATTACCGACGCCGACTGGCCCAGACCATCCAGCAGCGGGATGACGCTCACTTTGTGCGGCATGCTGAGGTTGAATCCCTTGTAACCGGTGGCCCGCAACCCTTTAACGGCATCCGCCAGGTTTTCAGGCGGACACTCCATATTGATGTAGCGGCCGTTGATCCGGTGATGCCGGAAGGCGGCCTCGATCATGGCGACCGTGGGATTTCCCGCTGCGCCTTGTGAAAGGCAGCCAACCAGGTCAGGACAGAATGAAGCAGGTAGAGACATAAATCACGAAAGCATACGGGACCGCAGTGTTGAAACACTCTTCTGCCCGCCCAGCCGCTGGCTGGCAAGGGAAAATCAGGTCACCGGCGAACCGACATTCCGCACGCGCGGAGCAAGGTGTCCTGAACATCCAGATCATGTGAATAGGAAAAGTCGTTGGGCTTTTCTCCGCGCAGGATCTTCGCCATGTCGGCGGCATCACCGACGTAGCGGGTGTACTTCGCGAACGTGACTTCCTGCGAACCTTTTCGGTAGGGCCCGCGGGCTTGATCCAGGGAGATGCGGGCGGAAGGATTGTCGAGAGGTTGGATCTGAAAGGTTCCCCGCGTCCCGCAGACGACCAGGTGTCGCCGATCCCACCCCTCAACCTCGATCGCAGAGCATTTCACCGTAGCTGTGGCTCTAGGATACTCAAACACCGCCAGCATGTTGTCCATCAACCCATCCCCTGGATCGGTGCTTCGGCGAGGGAATGGAGCAACTCGTTCTGGTTTTCCCAAAACTCCGACCACCAAGTCGACAATATGGCCTCCGAGTTCGAACAAGATCCCTCCGGAAAACTCGGCGAACTCTCGACGCGCCGCCGGCTCCACCACCTTGCTCATGACCGCGTGAACTTCAAAAACGTCCCCCAACCAGCCGTCCTTGAGAAATTGCCGTAGCAGCACGACGCCGGGATTGTAGCGGTACATGTAGCCCATTTGAACCAGGAGCCTCTGCTCAGCCGCTCGCTTTAACAGCCGAGCATACCGCGGCAGCGAATCACCGGCGGGTTTGTCGAGATGTACGTGCTTTCCTGCTCGCACACAGGCTTCCGCTGCTGGCAGGAGATCCCTAACCCTCGTCTCGACCAGAACGGCCTGGAGTCCCGGCACCGCCAACAGCTCCGCTTCCGTCATCCAGGGAAGGCCACGGAAGGCCGCTTGCGATTCCGCGGCGCGACGAAGCTCGGCATCGGGCTCCACAATCCCGACCACCTCATAGTCTGGCGAAGCGCGGTAAACGCCAAGCTTGGTGGCATGCGCGTGTCCGACGCCGATCTGCCCGATCTTGATCCGCGCAGGCACTCCGGGGGTGGATCCAGCGCCGACCGTGATGCCCGGCAACCCGGAAACCAGTGCACAACCCAGGGCTCCGCCGCCCCATTTCAACCAATCGCGACGATTCGTTTTCATGTGTGGTGAGCCAGCTTTGTCCAACGCCAGGATCAACTCCAGCGTTTTGATGGGGGCTCCTCGCTGCGGGTGTGAATAAAATCATCAAGCCCGTCCCAGCACTGCTGCACCAAACCTGCTTGCCCGACCGCCAGGGCCTCGACTAAGAATGGCGAATGGCAAGTCCCATCGATTGCGCATGAACCGCATCCCCCGCATTTGCGTTGTCGGCAGCGCCATGTTTGATCAGGTGACCAGGACACCCACAATCCCCCGCTTGGGCGAGACATTGCGCGGAAGCTCGTACCATACCGGCTTTGGCGGGAAGGGAGCCAACCAAGCAGTGACCGCTGCACGCCTCGGAGCCGATGTAACCCTCGTGGCCAGGCTGGGCAACGATGCCATCGGCAAGCAGACCGCTAAACACTACGTTGCCGAGGGTATTCGAACCGAGTTTGTGTCCTTCGACGATCGGCTTCCTTCCGGAGTCGCGCCCATCTGGGTGGAAGAATCCAGCGGACAGAACTGTATTCTGGTCGTTCCTGGCGCGAACCAAGCCTTACAGCCGGCCGATGTCCGCCAGGCTGCCGGCGCAATCCGCGCTGCTCAGGTGGTGCTCTGTCAACTCGAGATCCCGTGGAAATGCAGTCTCGAAGCTTTCCGAATAGCCCGCGAGCAAGGAGGAACCATTACCCTGCTTAACCCCGCACCGCCCGAGCAGGTCCCGGCGGAGTTGCTCGCGGTCACGGATTTACTCGCCCCCAACGAGAGCGAAGCGACGGCGCTCACCGGAATCCCCGTCACGAACCTGGAGGAAGCCGAAAGGGCCGCCCGCGCCCTGCAATCGCGCGGCCCGCAAACCGTGGTCATCACCCTCGGAGCACAGGGCGCCCTCGCCCTCACTCCCGGAGGCGAAATCCTACTCAGCTCAGCCCCCGCCGTCCAAGCGGTCGATACCACCGGAGCCGGGGACTGCTTCATTGGCAGCCTCGCGTTCTTCCTCTCGATGGGGCTGGCCCTCGGGCCCGCCCTCCAAAGAGCCTGTCACATCGCAAGCCGCAGTGTACTGACCCAGGGCACTCAAACTTCCTTTCCCAGACGCAGCGAGCTAGACCCCGATCTATTCTCGGACGGGACTTTCGGCTGACCGACGTGCGGGGACAGGTCATTCACGCGCTGTTCGCTTGACTCACTCCAACGCCAAGCAACGCTTCGAATCAGGCAACCTAGGAGGAGCCGCGGAGTCTAGGCTGAGGCATAGTGGCGTCATGCCTCGCTACATCGCTCTTCTCACCTTCACGCCGCAGGGATCCAAGAATGTCAAGAAATCCACCCGCCGCGCCCACCAGTTTGACCGACTTGCCGCCAAGGCTGGGGTTAAAGTCGCAGGTCAGTATTGGACCATGGGGGGATATGACGGCGTCCTCATTCTCGAAGCAAGTTCGGAAACGAAGGTGCTCCATCTGCTCACCGAACTCGCATCGTTCGGCAACGTGCAGACCCAAACCCTCCAGGCCTTTACCGACGCTGAGTTTGATTCGATCGTGAAGTCCTAGCCGCAATCACCCCGACGTGGTGCCGGCGTGGGGAAGCCCGTTTTCCTGGGGCATGATAGGCCCTGACTGGGCGACGGCCCTCTCTGAGCGGAAAAACCAGCGGGCGTGCAGGGAAGCGCGCCGCTACATTCCTGGTGCGCCGTCTGCCGACCGGCCATCCTGAGTTGGGAGGGCCTTCCAACAAAAGGCAAAGGCGCAACTACCGCGGACGTAGAAACCGAGGTCCCGCCTTAGGCGTGCTTCGGAGTCGTCCCTGTGTGGGACGGAGCGGCATGCGCCTTCGCACTGGATTGGCGCGGGGATGCCGAATGCAGTTTCGCGTCCACGTCGAAATTCGGATCATTGGCCGCACCGCCGCTCAAGGAGCGATGGATGATCAAGAGATACAGCACGGGAAGGCTGGCGGCGAAAAGAGAGATGGCGATGACAGTTGGCGTAATCATATCATGGTTCCTAACGCAGGGTGATTCGTGCTGGGATCCACCCTATCCACGGGCAACCCAGCGACCACTGCTGTAGACACGATACGACCCGAGGAATGGCCTGGCTTTCCGCTTTTTGCCAGGCCATCCCCCGTTTTTGTCCTGACGGAATCAGGTTCCCAATTGAGCACGGGCCTCATCCGCCAAGGCGGTGCTGAGGTAGCGCTCACCGGTGGAACAGGCAATCGTGACGATTGTTTTGCCCTTATTCTCAGGCCGTTTGGCGATCTGGATGGCCGCCCAAACGTTCGCTCCTGTTGAAATGCCGACCAGAATCCCTTCCTCTTTTGCTAAGCGTCGGGCCATGGCGAATGCCTCGTCGTTGCTGACTTGCACGCACTCGGAGATCTGTGAGTTTCCTTGACCGTCCTTCAAGTGAAGGTTTTTGGGAACAAAGCCTGCCCCCGTTCCCTGGATCTTGTGCGGGCCGGGCTTGATGGGCTGTCCGGCCAGAGTTTGGGAGATGACAGGCGAATCTTTAGGTTCGACCGCAATGGCCTGGAAACTCGGGCGCTTGGGTTTGATGACCTCACAGCATCCGGTGATGGTTCCACCCGTGCCGACCGCGGCGATCAGAAAATCGACCTTGCCCTCGGTGTCTTCCCAAATCTCCAGAGCGGTCGTGCGCCGATGCACTTCGGGATTGGCGCCATTTTCAAACTGCTGAGGAATCCAGGAGTTGGGTGTTTCTTTGGCCAGAGCTTCGGCACGCGAGATCGCCCCCTTCATCCCTTCGGCTCCCGGGGTGAGCACCAGTTTGGCACCGAGCATGGCCAGCAGCGTTCGTCGCTCTTGGGACATGGTCTCGGGCATGGTCAGAATCAGCTTGTAGCCTTTGGCGGCAGCGACAAAGGCGAGCGCAATGCCGGTGTTGCCGCTGGTGGGCTCGATGATCACCGTGTCCTTCTTGAGGACCCCGCGCCGCTCAGCATCCTCGATCATGCTCATGCCAATCCGGTCCTTCACGCTACCCAGCGGATTAAAGAACTCGCACTTTAAGAGAATGGTGGCGTCCAGGCCAGCGGTTACGCGGTTCAGACGCACCAGCGGCGTCCGACCAACAGTCTCAACGATGTTGTTGTAAATGCGTCCCATAATGATCGGTGTGTGAGTGGTTCAAATGGTCAAAGCAGGGATCATGCAAGGGGCCACGGTGTCGGCCAAGTCATTTTTGAAATAGCCCCCGACTCGACCGGGTGGCTTAAAGTCGGGAAGGTACACTCCTCCCACCTCTACCCCAATCCACGCTGTCCTAAACCAGGTTGACGTTGGGGCCGACTTAGGGCACCTTATGCGCAAGTCAGCCCGCCAGTCCGGTTCCGCTCCGCAAGAAGTGTGCCCGGGTGTCGGAACGATGAATTTTTTCGCCCGTGTGGGCGGGAGTGGCGGGTTTTGGCGATGCAATCTGTGTGTCATCCCAAAACCCGCCAATTTTTTGTCGCTGCCCCGTCGCTCCTCCCTCCCCGCTGGCTCTGAACTCAGAGTGAAACGCGCCGCCACACACCCCCGCTCCCGACAGTCCTTTCACTCGCAATCGTCATCGTCCCATTTCCGGAGCTGGATCCTTAAACCCAGCCCAGGTATATAGAGACGAACGGAGGTGAAGATCACCTCCGTTGCCATCCCGTGAACACCGCAATTGTATTGCCCACACACTCGCCCGCGCTGCTGGCGCAGGCCGTAACATCAGCCGCAGCCGCACTGCGCCAAGGTGAGGTTGTGGCTCTCCCGACGGAAACCGTATACGGCCTGGCGGCCAATGCCCTCGATTCCCACGCCGTCGAGCAGATCTTCCGAATCAAAGGACGCCCGTCGACTAACCCGGTGATTGTTCATATCGCGGACCTCGCCATGATCTCCACCTGCGTGAGGAACTGGCCTCCCATGGCTCAAGCCTTGGCCAATGCTTTCTGGCCAGGCCCCATGACTCTGGTCCTTCATAAGTCGGATGCCATTCCGAATGTGGTTTCGGCCGGAGGCGACACAGTCGGAATCCGTTGGCCCAGTCATCCGGTCATGCAAGCCGTGATCCGGTCGTGCGGTCTGCCGTTGGCGGCGCCCAGTGCCAATCCTTCCAACCAACTCTCCCCAACCAACGCCCAGCACGTGCAACGCCTCCTGGGCAACAAACTCCGCCTGATCGTCGATGGAGGCCAGTCGCAGATCGGGATCGAGTCGACGGTCATCGATGTCACCGGCCCGGAAGCAAGAATCTTGCGTCCGGGGACGATCCACGAGCGGGACATTCGATCGGTGGTCCCGCTGGCTGGCACGGTCACCACCGTGGTCGCCGCCGCAGTCGGCCAAGAGGGCAAGATCGCCCGAAGCCCCGGGCTGTTGCCCAAGCACTACTCACCCCGCGCAACCCTGCGGATCCTAGCGTGGGAATCGGATGCAGAGATCGCCACGCTGCTGCGCCCCGCCCTGCAACAAGGTCAACGCATCCACGTGATAGCGCATCGTCGCATTCCCTTGACTCTCTCGTTGCCGCAATCCCAAATCACCGTTATTCCCGATGATGCTGAGGCTTATGCCCGAGCACTTTATGCCGAGTTACATCGCTGCGACGAGGCGAATGCGGACTTGATTGTCGTCGAGGCGGTTCGGAACACAACAGAGTGGAGAGCAGTGGCCGACCGGCTGCAGCGCGGCTCTGCCGGTTGAAAACTCGACTGTTAGTTCACTTTCCTATACAAAAGATCCCTTGATTGGTGTCGATGTGAGTGAAATGGGTGCTGATGGATCAACGCAGGACGGCTGGTGTGAAACGCTCTACAACGAGCGAGCCGCCGGTCTGTTGTTGTACGGCCGCGCCTTGGGGCTTTCGCATTCAGAGTCTGAGGATGTTCTGCAAGAGACGTTTATCTCGCTTCTCAAGCTCCCCGCCCCGCCCGATGAACCGTTGCACTATTGTCTGAGATCGTTTCGAAACCGCGCGTTGAACTATCACCGCGGGCTTTGGCGCCGTTTGGCTCGAGAGTTTGAGTTTCAGCGGTGGTTCGACCGGGATAGCACGGAGTCGGACCAGGAGCGGGCAGCGATGCGGTGCTTAAAGCGGCTACCGGCGGAACAGTGCGAGGTCATCGTGCTCAAGATTTGGAATCAGCACACCTTTGAGGAAATCGGGAACCTGCTGGGGCTCTCCCCGAACACGGTGGCGGGCCGCTACCGGTATGGGATTCAAAAGTTGAGACAGTGTCTGCGAGGTAACTATGAAGAACGATTTGAAGTCAATCGAAGCGATCTTGGCATCCTGGACGCCGCGTCGGCCGAGCCCGGCTCTTAAAGATCGGATCTTTGGCCCCAAGCCCGAGAAAGATCCCGTTGAGGTCGGTTTTCGAATGACCTGGCTGGCGCCCGCGAGCGTGGCCTTCGTGGCCACCTTCCTGGCGCTGGGACAAACACCCTCTACCCTGACGCTGTCGCCCCGCTTGGCCCAAGCGATCTCCGATCCCGAGCTGGCCAGCTACATGGCAGCCCACAGTCCGCACAACAGCTTCGACAATACCGTTGGGTCCATCGATGTAAGTTTTTCATCGACAACGCCTCCCAGCACACTGTCAACTCACATGTCCCTTTTGGGAACCAATAGCGTAAGGCCTTAACCGAATGAGCCAGAAAAACCCGAAACCTTCCCCTTCCGGGAAGTCTACCGGTCCGTCACGTACGTCGGAACCGACAGCAACCTCTCTTCCGTCCGGAGGAGACCCTGTGCCGCAGGGACCTCTGCCGCCGTTGTTCCGCGGCGTGGACTGGGTTGCGTTTCTCGTCACTGCGGTCATCACCATGATCGGCTACTGGTGGACGCTGGCACCAGACCTAACCCTGGAGGATTCCGGCGAGCTGGCGGTGGCTTCTCAATATGCCGGAGTGCCACATCCGCCGGGCTATCCGGTCTGGACCGTCTATACCTGGCTGTTCACGTTGTTGCCCTTTGGAAACATCGCTTATCGAGTTGGATTGTCCTCGGCCTTTGCCGCCGCGTTGTCCTGCGGGTTCATCGCGATGATGGTCTCTCGCGGCAGCAGCATGCTCCTGGAAGGCATCGCCATGTTCAAGGCATTGGAGCGTAAGCTCGAAGGGTCTTTCTGTATCGTATCAGGCATCGTGGCTGGCTTGCTCATGGGATTCAATGGCTTCATGTGGAGCCAGGCGGTCATCGTTGAGGTCTATACGCTGAGCGTGCTCTCGCTGACCGGGGTGCTGATCTGCTTGATGCGGTGGATCTACACGCCGACGCAGCACCGCTATCTCTATCTGGCCTTCTTTTGGTTCGGGATTTGTTTCAACAACCACCAGTCCCTGCTGGTGACGGCGATGGGACTTGAGGTCGCGGTAATCGCGGCGGCTCCCCGTCTGGGACGCGAGTTCCTATTCTGGAACGTGATTCTTTTTTTCGCCGGCCTGGTGTTGGCTGGAATGGGCTTTATTCCCACACTTAAGGAAAACGACACTGTCATGCTGATCTTCAGCGGACTGGGTGTGCTTTTCACCATCTGCTGGCTGTGGCTGGCCGTCACGACGAAGAAGAACCTGTTGGAACTGGTTCGGGATTTGTGTTTGGTGGCCTGGCTGGGCTGCTTGGGGCTGATTCTCGGCAAGATCACCAACTACCTGGAACTGTTCGAGGGCAACCCTGGCCGCTACCTCCTGGTCTGGATGGCCTTCATCGGTACGTTCAGCTGTTTTTTCATTCTTACCTTCACCCCTCGTTTGCTCAACCTGAAGCCGCTCGGCAATGAATGGTGGCCGACTTTGGCCTCCGGCATCGCCTGGACCCTGGGTGCGGCTTTCTACATCTACATGCCGCTGGCCAGCATGAGTAATCCGCCCTTGAACTGGGGCTACCCGCGAACCGTCACGGGATTCTTTCACGCCTTCACGCGGGGGCAGTATGAGCGCATTCATCCCACCACCGAATCGACCGCGTTCCTCAAGCAAATCGACTACACGCTGATCGACGGAACTCTCACCGAGTTCAACGTGATGTGTTTCGTTTTCGGCCTGATCCTCGGGCTGTGGTGGCTCTCGCGAAGAGACTGGAGCCCGCAGGCCAAGGCGGGGGTCATCGTGGGCTACTGCGCCATCCTCGCCCTTTTCATGGGGCTCATGAGCCCCGATCTGGTTGGCTGGGTGGAGTCGCACCGCCTGAACGCGCTCTGGATCCTCCTGGTCGCGGCGGTCTATTGCGCGCTGGCGCCGCTCTTCACTCTGTTTTTGAATCCGACTTTCCTCTTCTGGAAAGAGATGCAGAAGCGCGAGCGCGCCTGGATCGTGGCCTTGACGGCGATCTACGTCTTCCTGGGACCGTTCCTGATGCTGCTGCTCAACCCGCCCCCCGACCGTCAAGCCCAGGAACTCAACAAGGTATTCTTCACGGCGTCGCAGGTGCTCATCTCGATGGGTATCGGCTATGGGATCACGCTGCTGCTCGCCTTGATGGCCACCGCCTACTCCCAGATCCGCATGCCGATCGTCGCCGGACTCGGGGTGGTGGTCTTCCTGGCCGTGCTGCATTGCAAAGACGCCTTCTTGAACAGCGCCTATGGACTGCACCACTTCACGGCCATCTACGCGTTGGTCATCGCCGCCGCGGGGCTGATCCTGATGATTGTGAACCTGCAAGCCGCCCCGCTCAAACCGTTCTTGGCGCTGCTGCTGCTAGCCCCGGGTTATTCGGTGCTGTCGCACTGGGAGAACAATGAACAGCGCGGCCATCTGTTTGGCTATTGGTTCGGCCACGACATGTTCACGCCCCCGATGAAGGGCAAGGATGGCAAGCCCATCTACCCCGAAATGGACAAGCACACGGTGCTGTTTGGCGGAACGGATCCCGGGCGGTTCAACCCGACCTACATGATCTTCTGCGAGAGTTTTCTGGATCCAAAATTCAAGCCCAACGATCCGAACTTTGACCGACGGGATGTGTACCTGATCACTCAAAACGCGTTGGCAGACGGCACCTATCTGCAATATATCCGGGCTCACTACAACCGCGTCACCCAACCGGATCCCCCCTTCTTTTCGGAGCTACTTCGAGGTCCGCGCGAACTCGCGGAAAACACCCAAACCAACTGGCTGGCACGACTGGCATTGCCAGTGGACCGGTTCTTCCTAGACCTGGGCGACTCCATCGAAAAAGAGCGCCGCGTGGGAAGTTCGTATTTCCAACCGGACCATTTCACCAATGCGACCGCGTTCGCGAGCAAGCTGAAGGCCGGAGCCGATCCGGTATCGCAGCATGTCTACGGGGCGCTTTCAGCCGACACTCGCGCCGCGATCGGCTCTGATGCGAACTCCAGCTCCGCACGCAAGCTGCTCGCGGCCGACCTCAATAAACTACTCGAGGCCGGGCCGCTTTTCGACGCGTCGCGCTTCGCTGGCGTAAACCTCTCCCAGCATGTGAAGTGGTTCGTGGAGGAGAATCCCCAGAGCCACACGCGCATCCGGCTCAACCGGCTCCTGCTGGAGGAGGCCTATCCCCAGGAAATCACGAAGAGCCCGGGAGGGGTTTATCCCGATCGCGAGATCAAGACCCCATCCAACGACGATTCTCAGCGCTGCTTCAACGAATACATCACCGACGCCAACCGACGCCTGGAACACGACACCCGCAACCCGGGGGCCCCCCGTCAGATCAAGGTCGGCGAGGATGTGAAAGTGATCGGCGGACGAGTTCAGGTCTCAGGACAAGTGGCCGTCATGGCCATCAACGGTCTACTCACAAAGGTGATCTTCGATGCGAATCCGAACCATGAATTCTACGTTGAGGAAAGCTTTCCTCTCGATTGGATGTATCCTCACCTGACTCCCTTTGGCATCATCATGAAGATCAATCGGAACCCCGTTCCGGAGATCACGCAGGAAATTGTCGATAAGGACCACGAGTTCTGGAGCGAATACTCCGAAAGGCTGATCGGCAAGTGGATCACCTACGACACCACCATCTCGAACATCTGCGCCTTCGCGGAGCGGGTCTATCTGAAGCGTGACTTCCAAGGGTTCACGGGGGATCGGGCCTTCGTTCGCGACAGCGATGCCCAAAAAGCCTTCTCGAAACTGCGGAGCAGCATCGGCGGGCTCTATGCCTGGCGGCTCCAAAACTCGCGCAGCGCGGCGGAGCAGCAACGTGTGCTCAAGGAGGCCGAGTTTGCCTTCAAGCAATCCTTCGCTTACTGCCCATACAGCCCTGAGGCCGTTTTTCGATACATCAACATTCTGGTTTCCATGAACCGTTTTGATGACGCCCTCCTCCTCTCGAAGACTTCGCTCAAGTTCGATCCGGCCAACGGGCAACTGCGGGGACTCATCGATGAGTTGGAGCGCATTCGCGGTTCGAACTTTGCTCCTCCCACGCCGGCAGCGGCCCTGCCCCAAGTGCAGAAACTCCAGGAGACCATTCAGCAAGTCATGGCCCTGATGCAGGCCCAGCAGACCAACCAGGCATTAACCTTGGTGGACGGCCTCATGAACAGCAGCGCGTCCGATGTCAGCGCCATGCTCTTTGCCGCCCAGATGTACAACCAGAGCTTTCAGTATTCGAAGGCTGAAACCGCATTGTCCCGCTATGCGAAGCTCTCCGGAGAGAACCCTGAAGCCTGGTTTGATTTGGCCGGGATGCAGGCTATTCTGAGTAAATCCAACGAAGCGATGGCCTCCCTTAAATCCGCGCTTACATTCGACGCGCAGCGCAAAGCCAAGGCGGCGCCCGGGAGTACACCTTCGCCGCATGACCTCGTCCAACTGGCGAAAACCGACCCCAGGTTTGCGGGAATCCGCACTTTCCCTCAGTTCAACGCCCTGATCGAAAGCCTGAACGCCAAACAGCCGTAGCCGCGTTCTTTCGTTCCCCTGAGTGGCCTGTGGCTTGACACCGCTCGGCTCTCACCTCATTTTCACCTTTTGCCGCAAAGAACCTTCGGCATGAGACTGAGTATGAGCGCATCGCACCAATTGTTTCAAACACTGCAGACCTTCGATCTCGGAAACGGGAAGACCGGCCAATACTATTCGTTGCCGGCCCTGGAAAAAGCCGGTGTCGGCGCCATTTCCAAGCTGCCGGTTTCGATCCGGATCGTGCTGGAGTCCGTGCTGCGTAATTGCGACGGCAAGAAAGTGCTGGAACAAAATGTGCGCGAATTGGCGCAATGGCAGCCGAAGGCCGAGCGCACTGCTGAAATCCCTTTCGTCGTCGCGCGCATCGTGCTCCAGGATTTCACCGGAGTCCCGCTGCTGGTGGATCTCGCGGCCATGCGGTCAGCCGTCGCCCGCATGGGCAAAAACCCGAAGATCATCGAGCCGCTGGTCCCTGTGGACCTGGTCGTAGACCACTCGGTGCAGGTGGACTTCGCTGGCAGCGCGGACGCGATGAAGAAAAATCTCGAGCTCGAGTTTTCTCGCAATCGGGAGCGCTACCAGTTTCTGAAATGGGGCATGCAGGCTTTTGACACTTTCAAAGTCGTCCCGCCCGGCATCGGCATCGTCCACCAAGTCAACCTGGAATATCTCGCCAAAGGTGTTCTGAACCAGGGCGGAGTGTACTATCCGGATACGCTGGTCGGAACGGACTCTCACACCACGATGATCAACGGCATCGGGATTGTCGGCTGGGGTGTCGGCGGCATCGAGGCCGAGGCAGGAATGCTCGGACAGCCCGTCTACTTCCTGACCCCTGATGTGGTCGGTGTTCATTTGACTGGCAGCTTGAGCGAGGGAGTTACCGCCACCGATCTGGCACTGACCCTCACGCAGATGCTGCGGAAAGCCAAAGTCGTGGGCAAGTTTGTCGAGTTCTACGGTCCAGGCGCCGCCGCCCTGCCATTGGTGGATCGCGCCACCATCGCGAACATGGCCCCCGAGTACGGGGCGACCATGGGCTTCTTCCCCATCGACGCGGAATCGGTCAACTACCTGCGCGCCACCGGGCGAAGCGAGGAGCAATGCGCGATCTACGAGCGCTATTACCGCGCTCAGGGATTGTGGGGCATTCCGCAGAAGGGACAGATCCAGTACTCCCAGGACTTGGAGCTCGACCTCTCCACCGTCGTTCCTAGTGTGGCCGGACCGAAACGCCCGCAAGACCGCATCGAGTTGCCCAAGCTGAAAAACGAATTTGTCACCTCGTTCTCCAAGCCGGTGGCCGAAAGCGGGTTTGGCAAGAAGGCCGAAGACTTTGCTTCAGTCCGCGCCGAGGTCTCCCTGGAAGCGGGCACCAAAGCCTCGCTGGGTCATGGATCGGTGCTCATCGCCGCGATCACCAGCTGCACGAACACCTCCAACCCGAGCGTCATGCTCGCTGCCGGTTTGCTGGCCAAGAAGGCGGTGGAACGAGGCCTCACGGTGAACCCCGCGGTGAAAGCCTCGCTCGCCCCGGGATCTCGCGTGGTGAGCGACTATTTGGACAAGACCGGGCTTCAGCCTTATCTGGATCAACTCGGATTCAATCTGGTCGGGTATGGCTGCACCACTTGCATCGGAAACTCCGGTCCGCTCGCCCCGGCGATCGAGGATGCCGTGGTGAAAAACGACCTCGTGGCTGCCTCGGTTCTCTCGGGCAACCGAAACTTTGAAGCCCGCGTCCACCAGAACATCAAGGCGAACTTCCTCATGTCGCCGCCGCTCGTGGTGGCCTTCGCACTCGCCGGGCGAGTCAACATCGACCTCTCCACCGAGCCGCTCGGGGTGGACAAGCAAGGGAAGCCGGTGCTGCTCAAGGAGATTTGGCCCACGTTGAAGGAAGTGCGTGATCAGATGCTGTCCGCCCTGAAGCCCGAGATCTTCCAGAAGCTGTACACGGACTTCGCCGGACAGAATCCCAAGTGGAACGAGATCCCGTCCTCTGTGGGCAACGTTTACGAATGGGACCGGCAGAGCACTTACATCCAGGAACCGCCTTTCTTCACCGGATTCTCGATGCAGCCGGGATCCATCGCCGAGATCAAGGACGCCCGCGCGCTGGGGATCTTCGGCGACTCGGTGACAACCGATCACATCTCCCCGGCCGGAGCGATCAAGAAGTCCTCGCCGGCCGGCACGTACCTGCTCGCGAACCAGGTTCAGTTTGCCGACTTCAATAGCTACGGGTCGCGCCGTGGCAACGACCGCATCATGACGCGCGGCACGTTCGCGAATGTCCGCATCAAGAATCTCATGCTGGGCGGAGAGGAAGGGGGCAACACACTCCTTCAGCCAACAGGTGAGAAGTTGTCCATCTATGATGCCGCCATGAAGTATGCGGAAGCCAAGACGCCGCTGGTCATCGTCGCTGGCCAGGAATACGGCACCGGCAGCTCACGCGATTGGGCCGCCAAAGGGACCAACCTGCTGGGAGTCAAAGCAGTCGTCGCCCAAAGCTTCGAACGAATCCATCGCTCGAACCTGGTCGGCATGGGCGTTCTCCCCCTGCAGTTCAAAGAGGGGACAACCGCTCAGACCCTCAAGCTGGACGGCACCGAGAGCTACGATGTGGTGGGGCTGAATGCCAGCCTGAAACCACAACAGGATCTCACGCTCCGCATCACGCGCAAAGATGGTTCGGTCGAGAATGTCATCGTGCGCTGCCGGATCGATACGCCCATCGAGATTGATTACTACCAGCATGGCGGGATCCTCCTGTACGTCCTGCGGCAGCTGGCTGCAAAAGCCTAACCGGGCTGAGCAGTCGCGCCCAGAAACTCGAGGGCACGGCGTTCACTGTAGTATTCGTCCGGCAGCAACCCGCTGCCGACAAATCCAACGTGCCCGCCGCGAGACGGGGTTTCCAAGTGAAGCCAGTGGTGGCTTCGCGCCAGCTCGACAGGAAAGCACTCATCCGCCAGAAATGGGTCATCCAGCGCATTGAGCAGGAGTGAGCGGCAGCGAATGGCAGGCATCAGAAACCGCGAACTGGATTTGGCCCAGTAGTCCTCCGCATCCGCGAATCCGTGAATGGGGGCGGTGTAGCGGTCATCAAAGTCCTTGAAGGTCCTCAGCTCCGAGTAGCCGGTGTCATCGAGCTGCTTAGGAAAACGAGCCTGCTTAGCTTTGAGCTTCAGGTGGAGGTCCGAGATAAACCTCGCCATATAGGGACGCTGAGCAGCCCCCGACATCGCTCGGGCAGAGGCTTTCAAATCGCAAGGAACCGAGATCGCCACGGCCCCGACCAGCCAGGATGGCACCAACTCCCCCAACTCCCCGACATACTTGAGGGTCACATTTCCACCAAGGCTAAAGCCCACCAATCCCACGCCGGCGTAAGTTCCCGGCCCTGAGACATGCTGGACCACCAAGCCCAGGTCGTCGGACACCCCGCTATGATAGAATCGGAGCAACCGATTGGGTTCGCCGCTGCAGCCTCGAAAATTCATGGCCACCGCATCCCAGCCCCGTCGATTAAACGCCCGCACCATTCCCCGGACATAGCCGCCCTGAGAGGAGCCCTCGAGCCCGTGCGCCACCACCACCAGCCGTGCGCCCCCCACCCGCGCCCAATCCAAGTCGATGAAATCGCCATCCGGCAACTCGAGCCGCTCCCGCTGGTAGGTCACGTCAGAAATCCGCCTGCGCATCGCAGGGTAAACCGTATGGGCATGACCGTTGCGCAACAACCAAGGAGGCTCGTAACTGGATTCGATCAACGGCACCGGCATGTGCTATCGGGTGCCAAGCCCCCCGTCAACCGTGCTCGGCAGGACAAGGTAGGGAGAGACTCTGTTCGAGCCCATTCCTGCCCCATGCTCAGGAGACCCAAGGGGGCAACCCCGCGAGGGCCGGTGAGCGATCGTCTCCACTTCGGCTCTCCGGGACGCAGCCCCTGCCCCGTTCGCTACCCTAGGGCCGATCGCGGCTCGAGTGGAATCTCGCCCTACCGCCGTGACGATTCCCTTTCAAGTCGCACCCGATCTCCCTATCTCCCTCCCAACCAAGGCTTGCTTCCGGTCCCATTTCCGGCTAACCAAGGACTCGTATGAAATTAAAATGGACGGTTTTCGCACTCATGCTCTCACTCCTTACGGCGCCGTCCATAGCGTTCGCCGCGGAGGCTGACGACAAGGCTAAGGCCAAGGCAACCAGCGACCAGGACCCCGAGGAAATATTGTCCGGTATCGAACGGGACTTCTTCCGCGAGCGCGATCCGGTCAAGCAGGCGAAGGTGTTGGCCGCAGCCAAAAAGGATTTCCTCGAGAAGTTCCCCAAAGATCCGCTGCGCTGGAAGCTTCGGCTGCTCGACGCCGTGGCTGCCGCCCGGTCCGAAGCCGAGGATAGCGAGAAGCAGGCCAAGACCATTCTCACGGAAGTAGTCGAGGCCAGCGATGCCTCCGAAGAGGTTCGTGCGCGCGCTAACGGGTTCTTGCTCAGCTTTATTTATAGCAAGCTCCAAGAGAAAAAGGCGACGCTCGATGAATTCAAGGACAGCCTGATGGCCCACCTCAAGAAGTTCCCTAAGTTTGAGGAGAACTCCTTCTTCACCCGATGGTACATCGAGGCCATTGTCGCTTTGGATGAAGCAGGCGCGCAGAAGAAAATCGAGGCTTTGACCAAGAGCGAGTATCCAGCCCTGGCCGAGGTGGCCGAGCAACAACTCGAAAAGGTGAAAACAATGTCCGAGCTGAAGACCAAGCCGCTCGACATCAAGTTTACCTCCGTCGATGGAAAAGAGATCGACCTCAGCAAGATGCGCGGGAAGGTGGTGCTCATCGATTTTTGGGCTACCTGGTGTGGTCCGTGCATGGTGGAGCTTCCGAACGTGGTGGCCGCCTACAAGAAACTAAATTCCAAGGGATTTGAGATCATCGGATTGTCGTTCGATCAGGACAAGGAGAAGCTTCTGTCCGTCACCAAAGCGAAGGAGATGACCTGGCCGCAGTACTTCGACGGAAAAGGCTGGCAGAACAAGTTCGGCCAGCGCTTTGGCATCGATTCCATTCCCACCATGTGGCTGGTCGACAAAAAGGGAATGTTGGTGAGCATGGAAGCGCGAGAGGGCCTGGAGGAAAGGGTCGAGAAGTTGCTCAAGCAGGAATAACTCGGGTCCGCCCGCAACTGTTCTTCCGGACGCACGATCGTCCCCGCTTCTCGCTATGAGCAAAGCCGACACCGATCTGGTGCTAATCACCGGTTCCTCAGGCCGACTGGGAACTGCGGCAGCGCAGGCATTGATGGCCGCCGGACACTTGGTGCGGGGATTCGATCTCCGTCCCGGGTTGCCGCTGAGCCATTTCATCCAGGGCAATTTGTCCCAGCCCGAGCTCCTCCAAGAGGCGGTTCAGGGGGTCAGCACGCTGATTCATCTCGCCGCCACCCCCGATGATGTCGAGGGGCCGGAAGGATTCCTGGGAGATCTGGTACCCAACAACATCATTGGCCTCTACCACGTGCTTGAGGCGGCCCG
Source organism: Verrucomicrobiales bacterium (assembly GCA_016793885.1). Taxonomy (NCBI): domain Bacteria; kingdom Pseudomonadati; phylum Verrucomicrobiota; class Verrucomicrobiia; order Verrucomicrobiales; species Verrucomicrobiales bacterium. The sequence continues at coordinate 27,774 of JAEUHE010000016.1, read as the reverse complement.
CACGAGCGGCGTGCGTCGCGTGATCCTGGCCAGTTCGGGACAGGTCAACTGGAGGCAGCAATACCACGGGGCCCTGCCCATCACAACCCAGGATCCGGTCACCCCGCGACATTGGTATGCGGCGACCAAGATGTTCATGGAATCAGCCGGGTTCAGCTACGCTCAGAACTGCGGAGCAACGGTCATCGCAATTCGCCTGGGATGGTGCCCGCGACGCGGCCAAGCCGATGATTTCCTACGCAACGAGACCGCCCAGGATCTCTATTTCAGCCCGGGCGATGCCGGGAGGTTTTTTCAACGCACCGTGGAGGCGGATGTGCCGCAGGGCTTCCATCTACTTTACGCGACCAGCCGCCCCATCCGACGTCCCATCTTCGACATCCTTCCAGCCCAGGCACTGCTGGGCTGGAAGCCAATGGACCAATGGCCAACCGGGGCTGAGGACGCCCCGGGCGTGAGTTAGAGTGGGGCGAGCAAGATCGGCGGATCCCGACTCCGTCGGGAGGAACAAAAGCGGCAGAGGGCTCTCCGCTTTACCTCCAAGAATTGGGACTAAGCAGGGTGTAGGGGATCCTCACTTCTTCGAATGAGTTCCGGGGGGCCGAAACCGAGAACCCGCAGGGTTCAAAAAGATTAGCCGGGGCGTGGAGCGCAGCGACACCCCCGGTCTGTCGGCCCCCTATTCAACAGCACCCTGAAAGGCGTGCCACCCGTCGGCGAACGGTCTGACGAACGGATTAGGTTCCTTGAGTCGGGTGACGCACTCTCAGGAGGCGGTGGCATCGCTGCGCGATGCTCCCTACTTTTAACAGTTCCGGGGGTGCGAGCACCCCCGGCTAAATCTCTTTGAACCCTGCGGGTTCGGAGTCCCGCCAACGAAGTGAGAAACGTCGGCGCTGCCCAGCTTGTCTAGTCCTGATTCTTGGAGGTAATGCGGAGGGGCCTCTGCCGCTGTAGCGGACCCGACGGAGTCGAGAAACCGGGTTGGTTCAGATCCGCCCTCACCCACGTTTTATCACACCCCCCCTGTCCCCCCCCGACGACAACACCCTCAGACAACAGCGTTGACGGATGTCCCCTGCCCTGCGAGAAACAGGACATGACACCCGCCCTGATCTTCAAGTCCGCCCTAGGCTTGACACTGCTGGCTCTCTCAGCGTCCGGAGCCGCGACACCCACGTTGCATCTCTTCAACAAGCTGCAGTTGGATCACTACTATTGGAGCGAAGGGGCGACCTTCGGGGATCTGAATCGCGATGGCAAGTTGGATGCGATTTCCGGGCCGTATTGGTGGGAGGGGCCTCAGTTTATTCAACGACACGAGTTCTATCCGGCCAAGGCGACCTTCAACCTCAAACGCCCGAACGGCACCATCGAACGGGTGCCCGGTTTCGAAGGCGCCCTCGGAAAAAAGAACTCCTATTCACAAGACAACTTCTTCTCCTTCGTCCATGACTTCAATGCCGACGGCTGGAACGATGTGCTGACCTATGGTCTTCCAGGAACGCCCGCCTATCTCTATCTGAATCCTCAGGGCGCCGAACGCCATTGGATTCGCCATGCGGTGTTTGATGCCGTCGATAATGAATCTCCCACGTTCGCCGACCTGACTGGGGACGGAAAACCAGAGATCCTGTGCAACTCCAAGGGAACCTTTGGCTACGCGTCTCCCGACTGGAACAACAGCACCGCCAAATGGCCGTTCGTCTCGGTGTCAGGAAAAGGGCCGTGGGGTAATTTCAACCATGGCTTGGGGATCGGGGACGTCAATGGGGACGGCCGATTGGATATTCTGGAACGCGGCGGCTGGTGGGAGCAGCCCGCCGGCGGGTCCGCCTCCACCCTTTGGCCGCGTCACGAGGTCGCCTTCAGTCCGGGGGGTGGAGCTCAGATGTTTGCCTACGATGTCAATGGGGATGGCCGGAACGACGTGATCACGAGCATCGCCGCGCATGGCTACGGCCTGGGATGGTACGAGCAACTGGCCGAGAAGGATGCCAGCGGTGGGCCTCAGTTTAAGGCCCACGTGTTCATGAACAAGGAGCTCACGGAAAACCGCTACGGCATTGCTTTCTCGCAGCTTCACGCCGTGGAGTTGGTCGACATCGATGGCGATGGCCTCAAGGATATCGTCACCGGGAAGTGCTTCTGGGCGCACGGACCGACCGGGGATCCCGACCCAGGAGCGCCCGCGGTGCTCTACTGGTTCCGGCTGGTGCGCGGTCCGCAAGGAGAAATCGATTGGGTGCCACATTTGATTGACGGGGACGCGGGGGTCGGACGTCAAATCGGGGTGGCTGACGTGAATGGCGATAGTTTACCCGACCTGATCATTGGGAATAAGAAGGGAACCTGTGTGTTCATGCATGACGCCCGCAGCGTTACTGCCGAGGAATACGCCCAGGCTCAACCATCCGTGAAGCATCCCCTCGCCGGCGACAAACAGCTTAAACCAGAGGAAGTGATCCAGCGCACGGGCAAGTAATCCCCCCTGCGAAGCACCCACCGATCCACCGCCATGCCCACTCCCCCGGATGACATCGCTGGCCGCCTTGGTCCGATTCCGACGGCTCTAGGGAGTGCGGTGGCCCTGATCTGGCTGAGCTGCGGACTGCACGGATCGGCCGTCACTTCGTCGGCCGATTTGAGCTTTGAACGGGACGTCAGGCCGATTCTCAAATCTCACTGCTTCCATTGCCATGGTGAGGGGGAAACGCTCAAAGGAGGGGTAGATCTGCGGCTGCGACGACTGATGCTGACCGAGAGCGATTCAGGGACCGTGCTGACGCCCGGGAAACCCGACGAGAGTGTGCTTCTCAAGATGGTCACCGCGGGAACCATGCCCAAAGGAGAAAAGAAGCTCTCTCCGGCCGAGGTCGAGACGCTGAGACGCTGGATCGCCTCCGGAGCGCCGACCTTGCGGGCGGAGCCAGAGCAGGTTCCGAAGTATTACATTACCGAGGAGGAGCGGGGTTTTTGGTCCTTTCAGCCCGTCAAGCGGGTCGATCCGCCGGCTGTTTCCCGGCCGGGGGAACCGCTGGAGGCCATCGACTCCTTCCTGCTGCAAAAGCTGAAGCTGCGGGGCTTGGGCTTCGCGCCGGAGGCGAGCCGTTCGAGCCTGATCCGCAGAGTGACCTTCGACCTCACCGGTCTGCCGCCCACGCCAGAGGAGGTCGACGCCTTCCTGGCTGACTCTTCGCCGGTCGCGTACGACCGACTGATCGAGCGGCTTTTGGCATCGCCCCGCTACGGGGAAGCCTGGGCACGACACTGGCTGGATGTGGCCGGGTATGCCGACTCCAACGGAGGAGCCGAGGCCGACTCTGAGCGTCCCTGGGCCTGGCGGTATCGCGACTACGTCATCCGCAGCCTAAACACTGACAAACCCTGGAATCGGTTTATCACCGAACAACTGGCGGGCGACGAACTCATCCAGGGGCCTTACGGCGAACTGAAGGGGGAGGCTCTGGACTGCTTAATCGCCACCGGATTTCTACGGCTGGCGCCCGACCCCACGGGAGATGGTCCGCCCGATGCGGATCTGGCGAAGAACCAGGTCATCGCTGACACCCTGCAGATCGTGTCGACCTCGCTCCTGGGCTTGACGGTGCACTGTGCCCAGTGTCACGACCATCGCTACGATCCCATCCCTCAGTCCGATTACTATCGCTTGCGGGCCATCCTCGAGCCCGCCTTCGATTGGAAGCACTGGAAGAACCCGAACGATCGCTTGGTGTCCTTGATGGCGGCGGAGGATCGTCACCAAGCTGCCTGCATCGAACGAGCCGCGCAGGTGATCGACACCGAAGCAAACCGAGTGCACGACGACCTGATCGAGGAGTTCGTCCAAAAGCAGTTGGAATTGGTTCCGGCAGAACTGAAGGAAGCGGTGATCGGCGCTCGCCGGACCCCAGCCGACAAGCGAAGCGACGAGCACCGGCGTCTACTCCGGGAGTTTCCCACCTTTCAGGATCATATTATTCTGGGGGAAGTTAACGCGGCTGGTGCCAAACGTGTGGAGGAGATTCGCAAACGCGCAACGGAACTGCGCGCCTTAAAACCCGAAGACCCTCGTGTTCATTGCCTGATCGAGGAGCCCAAATCCACCCCCACCACTTTCCTGTTTCATCGGGGCGATCACCAACAGCCTCGCGAGCCAATTGAACCGGGTGGACTGACCGTTCTGCAAAGGGCCTCCACGGAGATGGACCACCGAGACACCAACACCGTACGGAAAACGACGGGGCGTCGGCTCCGCTTCGCCCGGGAATTGACCGACGGATCGAATCCCCTGGTCGCCAGGGTTCTCGTGAACCGGGTCTGGCATCACTACTTTGGCGCGGGTATTGTTGGCACTCTGGCCGATTTCGGGAGTTTAGGCGAACGTCCCTCCCATCCCGAGCTGCTCGATTGGCTGGCCTCCGAGTTGATCAACCATGGCTGGAGCCTCAAGCAGCTGCATCGAACCATTCTGAGGAGTGCTGCCTATCGTCAAGCATCGATCCACCCGGCAGCGCAGGCAGCCGATCCCGACAATCGTCTGATCGGGCGTCAGCGGCTGCGACGACTTCCGTCGGAAAGTCTTCGCGATGCGCTACTCTTCGTCAGCGGACGCATGAATACGAATTTGTATGGCGCGCCGACCCCGGTGACCGTCAGTCCCCAAGGGCAGTTTGTAGTCGCCGCCCCGCCCAAGGAACCGGGGTCCGAAGGGACGGCGGCCGGCAGCCCGGAGTTCCGTCGCAGCATTTACATCCAAGTACGCCGCAGCATGCCGGTGGGAGTTATGGAGACCTTCGACACCGCCGCCTTATCCCCTAATTGCGAGGTACGCGCCGTCTCTACCATCCCTGCTCAATCATTGATGTTTCTAAACGATCGGTTCGTGCTGGATAGATCCCTGGACCTGGCTGAGCGGACGCGTCGTGAGTTGCCGGGCGATATGCGGCAGCAGGTGGAGCTGCTCTGGCGACGCCTGTTCGCTCAGGCACCCAGCTCGTCAGAAGTTCAGAAAGCGCTGGTCTATCTGGCGGAGCAAACCGAGATTCTCCGAGCGCAAGCGCTCGCCCGCTTCTCAACCAAAGCCGACTCCAAAACCGTCAGCTCAGGAGGTGAAGATCCCTCACTCGCGGCGTTCGCCAGCCTGTGCCAAGCCTTGGCTGGCTCGAACCGTTTTCTGTATTTGGACTAATATGAAACCATCGTCACCTCCGAGCGGCCTTTGTTCGCGACGCCACTTCGCGAAAGCCAGCGCGTTTGGGCTCGGGTCCGCCGCCCTGGCCTATCTGTTGAAGGAGGAGGGACTGCTCGCTGAACCCGCGCGACCGGAGTTAGAAGCGCGCAGTTACGATCTGCAGCCGAAGCCTCCGCTCCGGCAAGCGCGCGCGCGCGCCATGATTTCGATCCTGATGGTCGGAGGACCGAGCCACATCGACCTGTTCGACCCCAAACCGTTGCTCAAGGAATACGAAGGACGCAAGTTCCCTGGAGAGCTCAAGTTCGACAACGCCGGACAGGCCAGTGCAAAGGTGCTTCCGGGGCTTTGGGAGTTTAAAAAGCATGGGCAGAGCGGCATCGAGCTTTCGACCCTTCTGCCGCACCTCGGGGCGGTGGCGGACGAGATTTGTGTGGTGCGCTCCATGCAAACCGGCGTCAACAATCACGGGCAGTCCCTGTATGCCCTCGCCAGCGGACGGATCACCGCCGGTGCTCCCACGCTCGGCAGTTGGATTAACTTTGGACTAGGCTCAGAAAGCCAGGAGCTGCCGGCCTACATCACCTTGACTCACCCCAGCGGACCACCCCAGTTGGCTGACCACCATTGGTCCAACGGTTGGCTGCCCTCAGTCTACCAGGGCGCGGCAGTAAAACCCCAGGAGCCAAGGATCCTAAATCTCGATCCCGCACCCCACCTCAAAGGACCAGGCCAGGCGCGGCAGCTGGAACTGTTGCGAGACATCAATCGGGAACACCTCCGCCAACACCCGGGCGAGTTGGATCTGGAGGCCAGAATCGCCAGCTACGAATTGGCCGCGCGGATGCAAACCTCGGCAAAAGAGGCCATGGATATCTCGAGTGAGAGCGAGGCCACACGACAGCTGTATGGCGTCGATCAGGATCTGACCCGCGACTACGGAACCCGATGTTTGATCGCGAGACGCTTGGTCGAGCGCGGTGTGCGTTTTGTTCAGATCATCAACAATGGACAAAGCTGGGATCAGCACAGCGGCCTGGTTAAAGCGCTACCCGATCTATGCGCCCGAAGCGACCGTCCCACAGCGGCGTTGGTGGCCGACCTCAAATCACGTGGATTGCTGGACACGACCCTCGTTCATTGGGGTGGCGAAATGGGGCGTCTCCCGGTGATACAAAACGACCTAGGCCGAGAAAAGGTCGGCCGAGATCACAACACCTACGGCTTCACCATGTGGCTGGCGGGCGGTGGCATCCGGGGAGGGATGACGTATGGTGAAACGGATGAGTGGGGGCACAAGGCGGTCAAAGATATCGTCACCCATCACGATTACCATGCCACCCTTCTTCACCTGTTCGGCCTGGATCACACCCAGCTCATCTACCGTCGTGCCGGCCGCGAATTAAGCCTCACCGATCGGCAACCGGCTCGGATCGTTCGGGAGATTATCCAAACCGTCACCTAAATCGACGTGAGCCCGGCTTCGTCACTTCGCCTGACTCAGCTCAGGCCTAGGAGGGTTAAACCCGCGCACCGCCAGTTAGGGCAGTGGTTCCTGGGCTGGATGAAACTGTTCCTGGTTTGCGTCCTCGTGCAGGTCCCCAAGGACAAATCGGCCTTCGGCGCATCGGCACGTCTACAGTGGCAGACCCAGCCGGGGGTAAGGACTGCCATCCTGCCCGAGCGGGAGCCTCCCTTCTCCGTCGGATTCAGCGTAATGCCTCCCGAATCGACGCACATTTCCTTCACGAATATTTTGGAAGAACACCGGGGTATTACGAATTCGATGCTCTTCAACGGATCGGGGGTTGCAGCCGGGGACGTGGATGGGGATGGCAGGTGTGATCTGTTCTTTTGCGGTTTGGGTGGCCGCAGCGCCCTCTTTAGAAACCTGGGCGACTGGACGTTTACCAACGTCACCGCCCATTCAGGGCTGGATTGCCGAGATCTGGATGCGACCTCCAGCATACTATTGGATGTGGACGGCGACCGGACGCTGGACCTCATCCTAAGTTCGTTTGGTCAGGAAACTCGCGTCTTTCGAAACGATGGCCAGGGCCATTTCTCCCTACAGGCTCAGCCCTCACCTCTGAATTTCGGGAAAGCTGGCATGACCATGGCAGCGGGCGACTTGGATGAGGATGGAGACCTCGATCTGTATGTGACAAACTATCGGACAACCGCGCTAGCGGACATGCCGCAAACCAAGTTCTGGTTGAAAACAATCAACGGCCGACAGGTGATCTCGACCGTCAACGGCCGTCCCGTGACCGAGCCCGATCTCGCGAATCGCTACCGGGTGAGCGAATTCGGAGGAATAGACGAATTGGGAGAAAGCGATGCCCTCTTCCTAAACCAGGGCGATGGCCGTTTCATGCCGGTCTCCTTCACCACCGGACGGTTTCTAGATGAAGAAGGGGCTCCCCTGAAAGCCCCTCCATACGAGTGGGGCCTCTCCGTGATGATCCGTGATCTCAACCAAGACGGAAGGTGCGACATATATGTTTGCAACGACTTCGATTCTCCCGACCGGGTCTGGATCAACCAAGGCAAAGGGATCTTCAGGGCTTTGCCACAGCTGGCGATCCGAAAGACTTCCCATTTTTCCATGGGGATCGACGTCGCCGACATCAACCGGGATGGGTGGGACGACATTTTTGTCCTCGACATGCTCAGCCGCGAACATCGACGACGCATGAACTTCGCTCCGGATCGCAAGGCAGTCCTAATGCCCCCGGGAGAGTTTCTGAGCCGACCGCAGTACGCTCGGAACACGCTTTCCCTGAATCGAGGCGATGGAACCTACGCCGAGATCGCCTGCTACTCTGGCGTTGACGCCTCCGAATGGTCCTGGGCGGCGGCGTTCCTCGACGTGGACCTCGACGGATGGGAAGATCTGCTGATCACGAACGGCAACGAACGCGACGGTCGGAATCTGGATGTGGCGGACGAGCTCAAGTCCATGCGAGCAGGCAAGACCCGCACGAACCAGGAAATTTTGGAAGCGAGGAAACTCTTCCCTCGACTGGCGACGGCGAACATCGCCTTTCGAAACCGAGGCGATCTGACCTTTGAGGACACCAGCGATTCATGGGGGTTTAACCTGATCGGGGTTTCTCACGGGATGGCGCTCGCGGACCTCGACAATGATGGCGACCAGGATGTGGCGATCAACAATCTGAACCAGCGCGCTGAAGTGTATCGCAACAACACGCCCGCGGGACGCGTCTTGGTACGACTCCGGGGAAAGGAACCCAACACCGCTGGGATCGGAGCCCGCTTGAGGCTCGAGGGAGGACCGGTAAGCCAGACCCAAGAAATCATATCGGGAGGGAGGTACTTGTCATCCGATGACCCGGCCCGAACGTTTGCCACCGGGCTCAACTCGAATCAACTCACTCTGACGGTGCACTGGCCGCGGGGTGGAAGAACGGTGATCTCCAACGTGATGCCGAACCGAGCCTATGAGGTGGAAGAGGTCGTCCAGTCTGGAAGTGTCCCCTGGGACCCACCTGCGGAAACACAGCCCTTTTTTGAAGACGCCTCGCCCCAGCTGGGTCACCGCCACACGGATGTGTCCTTTGATGATTTTGAGCGCCAGCCACTGATGGAGCGCAAACTGAGTCAACTGGGCCCGGGCGCGGCCTGGTTCGATGTGGACGGAGATGGCTGGGAGGATCTGGTTGTCTCTGGGGGAGAGGGAGGAAGGTTGGAAGTTCGCCGGAACAACGGCCGGGGCGGCTTCGAATCGTGGGGTCTCCCATCGATCTCGGCAACAAACCTTTCCGACCAGGCTTCGGTTCTCGTGACACAGACGACTCGGAGCGGAGCCCTGCTCATCGCGGCAAATGGTCAGCCGGCGGAGGCACGACCAGGATCGGGGGGATTGGTGCTGATTCACACCAACGGGACCAGCCAAGTCAGATTGGCCGATTGGGGAATGGACCCGGGGCCTATGGCCATGGGCGATGTGAATGGGGACGGTAGGCCCGATCTGTTCGTCGGGGGCCGCAGCTTGCCCGGCCACCATCCAAGGCCGGCTTCCTCCAGGTTGCTCCTTCGGGTAGAGGATCGCTTTGAGGAGGATCTGGAGCGGAGCGCCGTGTTCAAGCAGGTCGGGTTGGTCAGCGGTGCCATCTTCACCGATCTGACCGGGGACGGCGTGGCGGAGCTCGTGCTAGCCTGCGAGTGGGGTTCGCTCCGCATTTTTGAGAACCAGGGTGGTCGTCTTCAAGAGGTGACGGAAGCCTGGGGCATGAATCGATTCAAGGGCTGGTGGAACGGTGTGAGTGCGGGTGATTTCGACGGCGACGGGCGCTTGGATCTGGTGGCCTCCAATTGGGGATCCAACCACGGATATCAGTCCCACGCCACGAACGCGGTTCGTTTATATTATGGAGACATCAATGGCGAGGGGCGGACTGAGGGAGTGGAAGCTGCTTACGACCAGGCACTCCGAAAATGGGTTCCCATCCGTATGCTGGATGTTCTGGCCCGGCGGCTCCCCTTCCTCCGTGAACGATTCTCCAGTCGCAGCTCCTACGCACAAGCCAGCGTGGAGGAAGTGCTAGGCGATCGCTTAGCACATACTCAGCAGCTGGAGGTCAACTGGATGGAGTCCACCGTCTTCTTGAACCGGGGAGACAGATTCGAAGTGCGCCGACTGCCGATGGAGGCCCAATGGTCCCCAGCTTTCGGCATCTGCGTTGGCGATTTGGACGGAGACGGCCATGAGGACCTGTTCTTGAGCCAGAATTTCTTCGGATCAAATCCCCCCGCCGCCCGCGATGACGCCGGCCGCGGGCTGTGGCTGAAAGGGGATGGTCGCGGAGGGTTTGAAGCCCTGAGTGGAAAACGCGCGGGTATTTTAGTCTACGGAGAACAGCGCGCCTGCGCGCTGGCCGATTATGACCATGATGGAAGGGTGGACCTGGCGGTGTGCCAAAACGGAGGCATGACACGGCTCTTCCGGAACGTCCAAGCGAGGCCTGGGCTGAGGCTCCGCCTGGTAGGACCGCCCGCCAATCCCGCAGGAATTGGGGCGGTGATCCGGTGGGGCGACCCCCACCGCCTCGGGCCCGCGCGGGAGATTCATGCGGGAGGAGGTTATCGATCTCAAGATGCCCCAGTTCAGATCCTAGGCGGCATGGCTGCACCCCAGCGCATTTGGGTGCGGTGGCCCGGGGGACAGGTGACGGAAACGGTGGTTCCTGATGGCAGACGCGAAATCGAGATTCACCAACGACTTTAAGTGACATTGGGCACGTTAAGTTGGCAATTTACCCACTGGATCCTCCATCGGTCAGTAGTAACGACTTAGAACCCAGCGGCAGAGAATCTGAACGAGGTCTCGAATGCCTCGATTCACGGCTCCCGCGGAGCGGTGATTTTCCACTCCCCTTGACCACTATTTAGTTGCCCGCAAACGACGGTCGCGTCAGATTATTACTACTTCACTTTAGCTCACACGCGCAGACGTGTTCTCTGCGAGTGGTCCTCTTGTGTGAGGTATAGGTTGTGAAGAGTTACCTAGTATCAAGTATGAAACCTAATTACATTGTAAAATTCATCCCCTGCGTGCTGCCCGCACTCCTAACGGGCCTGGCTTGTGAGGCCGCCTCGTTTACGAGCGATTTTAACGGGTTCGGAACTCCGGCGGGATCTTCAGTGGCGGGAACGGCCGCGGTAGACACCTCCGGTGGTCTGGGCAACAGCGGCGTCCTGAAACTGACCTCGACGGCCGGAGGTCAACAGGGCGGGTTCTACGTGGACGATTTTCTGAACGGCGACCCGGTCAATAACTTTCGGGTGTCATTCAAGGTAGCCATCGGAGGTGGAACAGTCCGCCCGGCTGATGGTATGGCTTTCTCATTCGGGAGCGATGTTGCCGGCGGTGGCTTCGGCGAAGAAGGAAGCGGCACAGGTATCACCGTTACCATGGATACTTGGGACAACAACGGTACGGACACTGCTCCTGCCATTGAGGTGCTAGGAGGCAATGTCCTCGCGGCAAGCCAGTCGATGTCCACCGGGGGTGAAACGAATCCTTTCCGGGAAGGCGGCCGAGCCCCCGCCGGCGAGGTCTTGTTGGATGGCGCAGGAAATCCCGTGTCTTTGCAGACGTACGGATCTGCCCCCGCCAGCGCCTCGGATGCCGCCTATGTGGACGTGCTCATCGAGCTTTTCGCCGACCAGACGTTGAGCATGACGTGGAGTAATGTCGTGGTCTTCGACCATGTGGCTGTGAACTACTCGCCGATCTCCGGTGGTAGGTTCGCCTTTGGAGCCAGGACCGGAGGAGCCACCGAAACCCACTGGATCGAAAATCTACAGATCTACGCGAACTTCACCCCGGGCCCCGTGCAAATCGTCGAACAGCCGACGAACCAGTCGGTGACCGAGACGAAGACTGTAACGTTCTCTCTGAAATTGGAGGGGACACCAGATTTTGCCATTCAATGGTTCAAGGATGGTTCCCCTCTTCCGGGAGCCAACCAGCCCACCTACACCACGCCTCCTGCGACCTTGGACATGAACGGATCGGTCTACTATGCCGAAATCAAGAATTCGGAAACCGCCACGGCCGTGAAATCCGACAATGCCACGCTTAGCGTGAGCCCCGGCACCTTGGCCCTCTCCGCATCCACCGCGGGACGTAACAATCAGCTGGCCGTTCGCTTCAGCAAGCCAGTTAAACTCGATGGAACCTATTCAGTCGACAACGGAGTGACCTTGGCTGCAGCTGCCTATGGAGCGACCCACGCCGAGGTGGTGCTGCCGGCCACCGGCTTAAACACCGATGCGGACTACACAGTGACGATCTCCGGTGTCACAGGTGAAGACAACAGCGTTCTGCTCCCCAATCCGACCGTGCTCAGCTTCCACCACGGGTTTGGCGCGTTCTGTCAAAACTTTGACGACCTAACGGTGCCCGCTCCCAGTGCGGTGGGTGGAGTGGCCAAGGTCGCGGACATCGAAGGAAACGGCATCATTTCGCTCACCGACAACGGAGTGACCGGGGCCTGCGGGCAGTTCTTTATTCCTAACCTCTCCGGCGAAAGCCCCCTCGCCAACCTCCACGCCCGCTGGAAGTCGAGAGTGTTTTCCTCGGGATCAGCAGCCGATGGCTATAGCTTCAACTGGGGAACGGATGTCGCCGCAGGCTGCGCTGGCTCGGAAGAGGGCAACGGGTCTGGATTAAGTGTTACGGTCGACACCTTCGACAACGGCTGCGGTGACTGCAGTGACGGCACCGACGTGGGCTTGGAAATCAAATGGCGGGGGAATCAGGTCGCGTTCGAAAAGACCACCAAGAGCTTCCTCGCCAAAGGAGAATTCGTCGACGCTGAAGTGGTCGTGACGCCAGAGGGCCAAGCCACCTTTACCTATGACGATATCGTTTTGAAGGCGACACTGCCTGGCTTCGGAGCCGGCGTGCTCAAGGGAAATTACGCCTTCGTCGCCCGCACGGGTGGGGCTAGCGAGGATGCCTGGATCGATGACGTGTGCATCAATAGTGCTGCCCTGGGGCCCATCGCCATCACCACGCAGCCCGTCGACACCTCCATTGAAGTGGGAGCATCTGCGCAGTTCAAGGTAGCTGCGGACGGCACGTATCCTCACCGATATCAATGGTTGCTGAATGGGGTGCCCGTGCCCGGAGCGACTGCAGGAACGTTCACGACCGCCATCACCACCCTCGCCCAGGACGGAGCGGTTGTCTCGGTCGTGGTGAGCAATGATTTCAGCACCGCGACCAGCCAGAATGCCGTGCTTCGAGTCACTTCCACACCTCGGACCTACGGGGCGTTCTGCGAGGACTTCTCGGACAATGCGCTGCCGGAAGGAACAACGATCCGGGGCGCTGCCACGGTCGGAGGTGGCACCGGCACGGATGGTATCATCCACCTGACCGATGCCGGACAGGCGGGAGTGACGGGCGTCTTCTGGATTCCGAACCAGAGTGGCACTGAGAATCTGGATCGTCTCCAGGCTCGCTGGCGCACCTTGGTAGGCGGCGGCGAAAACAGTGGTGCCGATGGCTACAGCTTCAACTGGGGGCCCGGAGTACGCAACGACATTGGGAATACCGAAGGCAACGGAACGGGACTGAGCGTGACCGTTGATACCTTTGACAACGGCTGCGGCGATTGCGCCGACGGCACCGATACCGGCATCGAGATGAAGTGGAAAGGGGCGCGCGTGGCCTACATGCACACTTCCAAAGCTGCAATTCGTGCCAACGAATTCGTCGACGTGGAGGCCCTGGTGAGCCCCGAAGGCGAGGCGGTCTTCAACTTCGACGGAATGGTGATCCGCGCCAACCTGCCCGGATTCCAAGGACTGCGTGATGCCTCGTTCTCCTTCGCGGCCTCAACCGGCGGCGCCAACGACAACCATTGGATCGACGACGTGCGCATCAACTGCTTCGACCTGACCGCCCCCGCGATCACACTCGAGCCGACGGATGCTCCGCTGGTCACTGGGCAACCCATCACCTTCACCGCTGATTTCTCTGGGCTCATCCCAGCGAAAGTTCAGTGGTTTAGAAACAATGTCGCCATTCCTGGAGCCACTTACCGGGTCTACACGACTCCGGCTTTGGACGACTCCGAGGCGGGTGCCAAATACAAAATGGTCGTCACCAACCCGCTGGGAGTCGCCACCTCACGTGAGGTGGTGGTGACCGGTGCAGACCGCCCGGTGATCAGCATCCAGGCGAACAGCAACGGCACTGTGACCCTCAGTTGGACCGGACCCGGAGTGCTCGAGGCTGCCACCAGCCTAGACGGACCGTGGGCCACGGTCGAAGGAGCTGCCAGCCCGTTCACCTTCACCCCAACAGAGGCCCGTCAGTTCGGACGGATCCGCGTGCCCTAAACGAGGATTTGCCGATAGAACTCTCTGAAACGACACGAGCCCGGAGGACATCCTCCGGGCTCTTTTTTTGGGGGGACATCCAAAGGTCTGAATGGGGCGGTCAGAGAAACCAGAAGATTTGCCTCCGCCTCAGCAATCGTGCGAGGCTTCCCTCAATGAAAATCGTGGCAGTGTTATCCCTGCTCGTCCTGAGTGCGGAAACCGGTATCTCAGCAACGTCCCAGGAGTGGCGACGAGCATCTGGCTGGCGATCGCAGGATCTGTCCGTGCCCAGCACGGCCGCCACCCCTCGCTTGACCCGCCTGAGCTCCGCCGTCACCGGAATTTCCTTTACCAACGAACTGTCGGAGGCCAAAGCGATGGAGAGTTCCCTCCTGACCAGCGGTGCGGGAGTCGCGGCCGGCGACGTCGACGGAGACGGACGATGCGACATCTATTTCTGCGGGCTGGAACGGGGAAACCAGCTATGGCGCAATCTGGGTGGCTGGAAGTTCGAAAACATCACGGACGCGGCCGGAGTTGCCTGCAAAGGATCCCACTCCACCGGGGCATCGTTTGGGGACATCGACGGTGATGGCGACCTGGACCTGCTCGTCAACTCGTTGGGCACCGGCACGCGACTGCTGGTCAACGACGGCAAAGGACGCTTTAGCGAATCGCAGGAAAGCGGATTGCTCAAGCGTTTTGGTAGCACCTCCATGGCCCTGGGTGATATCGACGGCAATGGAACCCTCGACCTCTATGTGGCTAATTACGCCACCACCAAGATTGAGGATCGCCCGAACGCACGCTTTACCACCTCCACCATCAACGGGGTGCTGAACCTGACGGCGATTGATGGTGTTCCCCTGACATCCCCCGAGTTGACCAACCGCTACTTCATCGATCCCGACAAGATTGTGAGAGAGTTGGGCGAGCCGGATGTCCTCTACCTGAACGACGGGCAGGGACACTTCCGCCCGTTGGGGTGGACCGACGGGAGGTTTCGAGACGAGCAAGGCAACCAACTAGCTCTTCCTCCTTATGATTTCGGGTTGTCGGTGATGTTTCGCGATGTGAACGGGGACAGGGCTCCGGACTTGTACATCTGCAACGACCTCTTTCCGCCTGATCGCATCTGGATCAACGATGGCGCAGGAAAGTTCCAGGCAATGTCAACGTTGGCGGTGCGCAATACCAGCCGGTTTAGCATGGGCCTCGATTTTGCCGATCTCGACCGAGACGGCCATGATGACTTCTTCGTCGTGGATATGCTCAGCCGCGACCACCAGCGGCGCAAGGTCCAGATGGCCGGGCTTCAGTCCATGTTCCTCCCCGTGGGCAAGGTCGACAACCGCCCACAGTATCGAAGAAATACCCTCTACCGAGGTCGCGGTGATGGCACGTTTGCCGAGATCTCGCATTTCGCTGGTTTGAGCGCCACGGAGTGGTCCTGGATGCCGCTGTTCCTGGATCTTGACCTGGATGGATTTGAGGATGTGTTCATCACCACGGGACACCACCGGGACTCCCTCAACGAGGACTCGGTAGCCCGGATTTTAGAGGCGAGAAAAGGAAAACGGCTTTCCGATGCAGAACATCGGGATTTGAAAAAGCTGCACTACCCGACCCTCGCGCTTTCCAACCAGGCCTTTCGCAACATGGGAAACCTGACCTTCGTGGACCAGGCCCGGGACTGGGGATTTGACTACGTCGGAATCAGCCATGGGATGTGCCTCGCGGATTTGGATGACGACGGAGATCTCGACTTGTTGGTCAATCATTTAAACGATGGTGCCGGGGTATATCGAAATGAGTGCGTCGCTCCTCGCTTGAGCGTGCGACTTAAAGGGCTCGCGCCCAACACGCGGGGCATTGGTGCACGCATTAAGGTCACCGGCGGTCCAGTGCCCCAATCGCAAGAGATGATCGGAGGCGGCCGCTACTTGTCGTCGGACGACACGGTCCGCATGTTTGCGGCTGGGAGCATGACCAACCGACTCCGAATCCAGGTACTCTGGCGCAGCGGCCACCTGAGCGAGGTAACCGAAGCGTTGCCCAACACCCTAGTCGAGATCGAAGAGCCCCAAGGGGTACCACCGCCGCCGAAGCCAACTCCGAATCCTCCCCGTCTGTTCACGGACATCTCTTCAGCAATTGCACACGTCCATGTGGACGCCCGGTTCGATGATTTCGAACGACAACCCCTGCTCTCACGTCGGCTCAGTCAGGGAGGGCCAGGACTCAGCTGGGTGGACTTCGATGGAGATGGATGGGAAGATCTGGTGATCGGCTCTGGCGCGGGCGGACAGACCGCGCTCTATCGAAACGACTCCAAAGGAGGCTTTGTTCGAGCTGGCGGTTCGCTGCTCACCCACACCAATGATCGCGATCAAACTTCACTACTGGGCTGGAGACGGGCCGATGGAAGTTTTGCCCTGCTCGCCGGAAGCGCCAACTACGAGGACGGCGTGGCGGCCGGCCACTGCGTGCGGACCCTGGATGTGCTGCGCGGGAAAGAGGAGGACCTCTTCCCCGCCTGGGAAATCTCCGTAGGACCGTTGGCTCTGGCGGACGTGGATGGAGATGGACTATTGGACCTCTTCGTCGGGGGACGCGTCCTCGCCGGGCGCTACCCGGAGTCGACATCCTCACTGCTATTCCGAGGCACCGGTGCCGGCTTCGAGGTGGATCGGGAGAATTCGAGGCGATTGGGTCTAGTCGGCCTGGTGAACGGTGCCGTCTTCGCCGATCTGGACGGCGACTCGTTCCCCGAACTCGTGGTCGCGTGCGACTGGGGGTCGATTAAAGTTTTCAAAAATGAGGCCGGCCGACTGCGCAACGTGAGCCGAGAACTCGGCTTTGCCACGCTGACCGGATTCTGGAATGGCGTGTCGTGTGGAGACTTCGATGCCGATGGTCGCCTGGATCTGATCGGATCCAATTGGGGGGCCAACAGCAAGTACCAGGACTACCGGAAGCACGGGTTAAGGATTTACTTCGGAACCTGGACGGATCGGCCGGAACTGGACACGATGGAAGCCTATTTGGACGTCGGCCTGCGCAAGTGGGTTCCTTGGTGCACCTTCGTGGCCGCGAAGTCGCTGCCATGGGTGATCGAGCAGTATCCTACTTACACCTCCTTCTCGAGCGCCGGGGTTGCCGACATTCTAGGCGAGCGCACCCAGGGATCGCGAATGCTCCAAGCCACCTGGCTCGAAACCACCGTATTCCTGAATCGGGGCGATCACTTCGAGCCGCGCACGCTTCCGATCGAAGCGCAGATGAGTCCCGCCTTCGGCGTGGTGGTGGCAGACTTCAATGGCGACGGAAACGAAGACGTGTTTCTGGCTCAGAATTTCTTCGCCGTCGACGGTGACACCCCTCGCTACGATGCCGGACGTGGACTGTGTTTACTCGGAGACGGGCGCGGTGGTTTCAACCCACTCGATGGGGTGGAAAGTGGAATTATGGTCTATGGGGAACAACGCGGGGCCGCTGCATGTGATTATGATCAGGACGGTCGACCCGACCTAGCGGTCGGTCAAAACGGAGGTGAAACGCGGCTCTTCCGCAACTCACAGGGCCGACCAGGACTTCGAGTCTCTTTAAACGGCCCCGTCACAAACCCATTGGGAATTGGTGTTCTGCTCCGATTATCAACGGATCAGTGGCAAGGCCCCATCAAACAAGTCCATGCCGGGACAGGATATTGGTCGCAGGATAGTGCTGTTCAGATCTTGGCCTCACCCGCACCGACGGCCCGTCGACTCTGGATCAAATGGCCCCAAGGGAAGGAGTATACGATTACGGTCCCTGATCAGGCGCTCAAGGTTACAGTTGACGCACAGGGTGCGGCCCGATTCTAACCGCTATTCCGTCGCTCCAGCTCATACCTCCAACGCGCGCGTTTAAAGAGTCACGCCAACAGCCATTCCGCTACCCGCAGGAAAAGCGGAGACGTGTCTCCGCAGTCCATAGCGCCTTGTTACTCCAGCTAAGCGCTTTAAACGTAAAAGGAAAATGGAAACCACGGATTGAACGGATGACAGTAACCGGATCCGCAAAAACTTGGAAGGAAGACCCTCATCATCCTCAGAGGGAGTGCGAACTTGTGCTCAAGAATGTCACAATGCCTTCTTAATCCGTGTCATCCGTGAAGTCCGTGGTTAATCCATTCTCGGTTTTAGGCTTAGCCCTGCGGGTCCGGGCACATCCTACTCATTAAAAAACCGCCGCCTTCCGGAGAAAGCGGCGGTTTGAAAGGCTCGAGCGGGAAGGACCCCTCGACGTTTGAGTTACTTGCTCAGCCGATAGTACTTCGTGCCGGAGGCGGTATTGATATCCAGTTTCAGGGAAGCTCCGTCGACCACGGGGGCCGTGGTGACTTCTTCCCAGCTCGTGCCAGGAGCGAAGGAGCTCCGTGATTCCAGTTTGTAACCGGCTGCGGCGGCAGGCCAGCGGAGAGAGGCCGATCCACCGGCGCCCGTCGTCAGGGCCAAGGAAGGCCGAGCCTCACCGATGGTGGCGTTGGGGCCAGCCGCGAAGCTCGCGGCGATCTGAACCGAGCTCATGGCGCCGTCATAGATGCGGACTTCGTTGAAGCTGCCCGCATAGTAGGCATCACGGAACTGGGAGCGCCCCAGCCAGTTGTTCACGTCGCTCAGCGTGTTGAGCGGGAAGGTTGCGAGCGCCGAGGCCATCAACTCTCCGTTCAGATAGAGTCGAGCAATCTGGGCGGTCGAGCTGTAGGTGACTGCCAAGTGAACCTCCTCGTTGAGCGGGAAGGATCCCTGCATGTTCATCGTGGTGGTATCACCGCCGCCACCGGGCGCGTTGGCGATGAACCGCGGGAAACCAGCGGGCATCTTCGGAGTGAAGAACAAGAATTCCTGACCCGTCCCCTGGAGATCCTCACCTTCGACACTGGCACCGAAGTCGAAGACTCGCGACCAGATGGCGTTCGCCGTGGAGGTGGTCCAAAACTCCAAGGTGGCGTTGCCAAGCTCGGAGATGATCCCGTTGGGGAGGTTGACATAGCTGGCGACACCATCGAGCGTGACTTGGCCGTCTCCAGTCATGGAAGCACCGTCCACCAGAAGCCCTGGGGCACCGCCGAGAGCGTCGACCGTCTCGGTCGCACCCGCTTCTTCGTTGAAGCTGTACCGATGGCGCAGGCTGATTGCATCGCCTTGAACCGTAAGCGTTGCCGGCGTGCTGGTCACCGCCACGGGATTCCCGGCGACGATATTGACAACGCGGCAGGAATACTGGGCTCCGTTGTCACCCGAAGTCGCCACGAAGGTATAGCTCGGAGCGGTCGCACCAGCGATCTCGGCCCCATTCCGCAACCACTGATAGGTGATCGGAGTCGATCCGCTGGCTGCCACACGGAACGTGACCTCGGTGGCATCAGGAACAGTTCGGCTGGTAGGATGGCTCAGGATGCTGGCCGGGGTATCCGCGTTGTTCAGAACCTCGGGACCGGCCAAGAAGTTCCCAACCACCTCGCCCGGTGTCAGAACATGGGAATACATCCGAACTTCGTCAAACTCGGCCTGGGCGTTGCGATCGGCGGTCCAATTCGAGCGGCCGAGCCACACGTTGACGTCGTTAACGTCGCTCATCGGGTCGTCGGTCGTCAAGCTGGCGACTCTCCTGCCGTTCTCGTACGCCGTGATCAGCCCGGTGGCCTCATTCCACGTCACGGCGAAATGAAGATCCGTGTTGAAAGTAGCCGTAGAGTGAGCTGCCGTGGCCACTCCGCCACCACCCGGATCCTCATTGCGCAATTCGACTTGGCGCGTATTCACGTCATCGCCGTTCTGGAGGGTATACATCAAATAGTCACGCCCCTCGCCACCCCCGCCTGGAGCAGTCACCTCACCGCCAATCGTCGAACCGAAGTCGAAAATGCGCGACCAGGTCTGGCTGCCGACATGGCGAATCCAGCCCTCGATGCTAAACTCCCCGGAGCCGCCGTTGGCGGCACCGTGTCGGGACAAGAGACCGTTGGGCAAATCCCCATAACCAGAGTCTCCAGAACCACCGCCGGAGAGCCGCAGACGGCTGCCGGTATATTCCGTGCCCAACCCCAAAACCACACCGTCGTCCTCACCGATGGAGTCAGTGATCACCGAATTGGAGGCGTCCGAACTGGGTGCGTCGTTGAAGGAATACCGATTGACTGGAGCAACGGAGAGGCGTTCCGGGGCTATGGTTCCAGCAGGTGCCGGATCCACGAACGCGGCCTTCTCAACGTCGTAGTTATTCTTGATCTGATTGAGCGTGAGCACCTCGTCATGAATACGCACCCGGGCCAAAGTCAGCGAGCCCCGGAGACCGCCGGTTTGGGTGACCCCGTCGCCTTCAAGCTGAGTGGCCAGACACAGGGAGGTTCCTGCATGCGTGTTGATGCGCCCGGCCCCCAAAAACTCCGAGTTCGCGAACTTACCGTCCACATACACCCGGCTCATGGTCCCATCATAGGTGTAAACCAAGTGATGCCACTTGTTGGGGGTCGGATTCCCGCCATTGTTGTCCCAGGCCAGATCAGGACCATCCCCACCCCAGTGCCCCATGGCACCCCATCGGTAATCAGATCCGTAACCGAACGAAACGTTCGTCCCATCGGGACCACCGCGCTTACCCCAAGAGACCATGGTCTCTTCGTTGGCCACATCGGGATTCAACACCCACACCTCAATCGATCGAGTGGGATCGACCCCCACCAGACCGTCGGGAGGAGGAAGCAGTGTCCCGCCAGCCGCATCGACCAACTGCATGAAGTCCGAACCATCGAAGCGGATACCCTTGGTGCCACCTTCGGTGGCGACCGTGGGAATGGTGCCCTCTCCACCCCGGGCTTCGAAGACCCCACCCAGGGAGCCGGTGTTGGAGATGGTGCTGAGGGAACCTTCCTCCAACGTGGTCGCGTCCAAGTTCACCAGAAGATCTCCAGCGTTTTGAACTTGGGCGCTGCTAGCCGATACAAATCCTAAACTGATCAACGCCGCAGTGATCAGAGGAAGCCCGCCGGGGGACGGCGGGAGAGGACAGTTACGTCGATACTTTTTCATAGTGCAGTGATTAAGACCTGACAGTTTTCTGTTCCCAGATCCAACGACCATCACTCGAGGCGAATCGACCTTCGACCTATCTGAGGCAGCGGAAAACCGCGCGGACGAGAACAACGCCTCGCAGCTAAAAGCCGCCAGTCATCAATCAATTCATTGATTGGCTAGTTGGATGTGGGTCGAGAATGTGATACACGAAATCAGCTGAACTGTCAATTTGTCCGTTTGGAGATTGATGAGACAGGGGGATGGGCCTGGGTGGGATTCAGCTTAAATTGAGCGGCGAGCTTCCCCGCGATGGTGTGGGCTTCCAGCCCTCCAGCGTGTGTCCTCGCCTTTGAGGTTCAACAGTCTTCGGCGGAGTTCCCTAAATCCGTCTTACACCCTCACTTTCCCAACCACCCTCGCCAGGCTTGCTACAGCCATCCGGTCTTGCCAGAATACCCCCATGTCAACCCCCCAACAACGGATCCAGAGTGTGGCGATCCTGGGCGGCGGAAGTGCTGGTTTCATGGCCGCGCTCACCCTGAAGCGCAAACTCCCTCACCTTCAGGTAACGGTCATCCGGAGCCCGGATATCGGCGTAATAGGCGTGGGTGAAGGCACCACCGCCGCATTCCCCAAACACTTCTTTGATTACCTCAAACTCAAGCCGCAACAGTTTTACAGCGAAGCTGAGCCGACTTGGAAGTTAGGCATCCACTTTCTGTGGGGTCCCTCCAAGGGCTTCTATTACACGTTCGCTTACGAGTTCGAAAAACGTCAGCCGGATCTCTCCCGAAACAACGGGTTCTTCTTTGACCCGGAGTCGCCGTGGTGCGGGCCGGTCTCGACGTTCATGGCCAAGGACAAGGCTTTCCCGCGACGGCCCGATGGCCTCCTGCAGATCCACAACAACCACGCCTTTCACATTGAAAACCAGAAGCTAGTCGGGTGGCTGGAGAATCGGGCGCGCGACTTCGGCGTGCAGGTGATCGACGCCACGGTGCGGGCTGAGACCGGACCTGAGGGAATCGCCGCGCTGGTGGGCCAAGACCAGACCCGCTACACCGCGGACCTCTATGTCGACGCGAGTGGCTTCCGCTCCGAACTCCTGGGCGGCGCTCTGGGCGAACCGGTGCTGAGTTACACGGATGCTCTGTTCTGCGATCGCGCCGTCATCGGCGGTTGGTCGCGAACCACGGAGCCGATACGCCCCTACACGGTAGCCGAGACAATGGACTGCGGCTGGTGTTGGCAGATCGAGCACGAAAACTGGATCAACCGCGGCTATGTGTATTCCTCCGGGGCGATCAGCGACGAGGCGGCGCTCCAGGAATTCCTGCAGAAGAACCCGAAAGTCTCCAACACACCTCGGGTGGTGCGGTTTCGCAGCGGACGCCATCAACGCCTCTGGGTCAAGAACGTCGTGGCGGTTGGGAATTCGGCCGGGTTCGTCGAACCCCTGGAGGCCACGGCGCTGCAGGTGATCTGCGTGGAGGCCAGCACTCTGGCGGACTCCCTCATCGACAGCGAGTGCGCACCGTCCCCTACCCTGATCGAGCTGTACAATCGGTACAACACGCAGGCCTGGGATGACATCCGCGATTTCCTGGCCATCCATTATAAGTTCAACACCCGCTTGAACACACCGTTCTGGCAGGCCTGTCGCCATGACACGCAGCTCCATGGAGCCGAATTCCTGGTCCAGTTCTATCGGGAGAACGGCCCCAGCGTGGTCGCCGGCGCACAGCTGCTTCACCCTTCAAATTCGTTCGGGATGGACGGGTATCTCGCTCTGCTGGTCGGCCAACAGGTGCCCCATGACAAGCCGCACACACCGAGTCCCGCCGAATCGAAACTCTGGAACGCCCGTCGTGCCGGATGGGAACAAATGGCACAAGCAGGTCTGGACGTGAAGCAGTGCCTCCAAATGATTCGAAAGCCGGGATGGCGCTGGGCGTGATGGCGTCTGCTCTGCCCATTTCCTTGCTGTCCCTCGCATGCCTTTTGGTGGCGTGCCGCCCTGCCCCTTCCGACTCAGGGAGCTTCCGAGCAGGGTCGTCACGGCCCGAATCGGGTCCCTGGTTCGAGGATATCACTGAGCAATCCGGAGTTCGCTTCATCCAACGTGCCGGCACCAACTACTTCATGCCCGAACAAATGGGGAGTGGGATTGCCGTGTTCGACTTCGATCAGGACGGCCGGATGGATCTCCTTCTCCTGCAGCACACCGATGCAACCACGGCCTCCGAGGCTCGGCATCAGCTCTATCGTCAACAGCCCGACGGAACCTTCCTGGATGTGTCCTCGGGATCAGGCCTCGACCTCCGCAGCCGTGCCATGGGAGTTGCCGCCGGCGATCTAAACAATGATGGGTTGCCGGATCTGGTCATCGCGGAATACCTCGGGTCCAAAGTGTTCCAGAATCTGGGGCAGGGTCGGTTCCAAGACGTCACCCGGGAGAGCGGAGTCGACAATCCGTTTTGGGCAGCCACTGCCAGCCTCATGGACTACAACCGCGATGGACGCCTGGATCTGGTCAT
This sequence comes from Verrucomicrobiales bacterium, assembly GCA_016793885.1. NCBI lineage: Bacteria > Pseudomonadati > Verrucomicrobiota > Verrucomicrobiia > Verrucomicrobiales > Verrucomicrobiales bacterium. Next base: position 4,120 of record JAEUHE010000016.1, on the reverse strand, counting down.
CGGAAACTATCTCGATCTGGATCCCACCCAGCTGTGCCGCGACTCGCGGGGACAACGGGACTTCTGCAGTCCCAGCTCCTTCGGACCCCTGCCAACCCGTCTCTGGAGGAACACCACTGTCAAAGCCGGTGCTCCCATTCGGTTCAGCGACGAAAGCGAGCGTGCAGGCTTGCTGGGAGCGCGAGGGGCGGCGTTGGGAATGGTGTGCGCGGACTTCGATGGAGACCGCTGGCCCGACATCTTTTGTGCGGACGATGGACGTCCCAATCGCCTGTTCATCAATCGACGCGACGGCACTTTCCTAGAAGAGGCGGTTCCTCGCGGGCTGGCACTCAACGCCATGGGCCAAACCGCCGCGAACATGGGCACTGCCTACGGAGACTTCGATCGCGACGGGCTGGCGGATCTCTTCGTCACCCATCTCAGCGACGAGCTTCATGGGCTCTGGCGTCAGGAGACTCGCGGGCTGTATGCCGAGCGACTGGCCACGACCGGGCTCCAGCAGCAGGCCTGGCGCGGGACAGGATTCGGAACCGTAGCGGCCGACTTTGATTGGGATGGTGATCTTGATCTCGCTTTGGTGAACGGCCTGGTGCGACACAGCCTACCCGGACAAACACCCCTCCAATCAGGAACCGCCGCCTTCTGGGGGCGGTATGCCCAGAGACCTCAGCTTTTCATGAACCTCGGGCGAGGCAGCTTCGCGGATCGATCTTCAGAGCATCCGTCGTTCTGTGGCCAGGCGATGGTGGGACGTTCCTTGGCCAGTGCGGACCTGAACCAGGATGGAGCGATGGATCTGATAGTCAGCCCGGTCGGAGGGCCGGTGCGCATCTATCGGGGCATCAAGCCTCCCACCGGACATTGGCTCAGGCTGCGCCTGCTGGAGCCCAATTCCGGCTCACGCGATGCCATCGGGGCGGAGGTTTCGATCCGATGCTCGCAGGGCTCATGGATCCAAGTGCTTCAGCCCGCCACCGGCTATTTCTCAAGTCACGAACCGACCCTGCATTTCGGACTTGGTGCGGTGGCTTCGGTCGAATCGATGGAAGTCATCTGGGCTGATGGCTCGTTGGAATCTTTCCCGGGAAGTGCTGCCGACCGAACTCTCGTCCTCCGGCGTGGAACCGGGAGAACGCTGCCACCTCAACTCCCCGCCCGATGAATATCCGAAGCTTCGTTTCGTGGGTGAGTCTGTGGGGAGCGTTCATGGGTCTTCAGAGCGGATGTTCTCTTCAGACAACAGCACCCCCGCCCATCCCAACCATCCCGACCAACGGTTTGTCTCGCGAATGGCAGGGTACGCTTGAGGCCACGAGAGCGGAAGTGGTTTCCAATCGCCTTTCAGCGCCGTCCTGGGGAAGGCTGGGACAAACCTATCAAGCGGCAGAGCTGAACGAGGCAGCACTCGCTTGTTATCGTGAAGCTCAGCGTCTCCAACCCAACGAACAGCGATGGTGGCATTTGTCGGGCTCCCTCAACCTCCTGGAGCAAACCGAGAGCGCCTTATCGGATCTTCGAGAAGCCATCCGAACAGCGACCAATTCGGAACTGCGCGAAGTCTCCCGATTTCTCCTGGCTCGCTCATTGCTCGAAGTGGGCAGACCGAGTGAGGCGGCGAATGAACTAGGAAGCCTCATCCGAGATAGCCCGCACCACGCGGGCGCCCGGCTCGCCCTGGCGAGGATCGAGCACTCCCAACGACGATGGCCTGAGGCTGAAGCCCTGCTCAACGCCTGCGTCACGAACTCTTACACCGCCCGTCCTGCCGTGTTACTTCTGTCGCAAGTGCGTCTGGGCCAGGGGCGGTCGGAGGATGCCCAACGTCTCTCACAGCAAGGCCTGGCGGCACCCCGCCCCCCGGATTGGCCGGATCCATTCCTCAGAGAGGTGCTCAGGTTCAAGGAAGGATCGGCCGCAGAAGAGGATCGAGCCAACAGCCTGTTGTCGCAAGGACGCCTCGCTGAGGCGGAGCAGCTGATCACCCAGTTAACGACACGCTTTGCGTCCGACGCGAACCCCCACCTCCTGCTGGGCCGGTTGCGATTGCAACAACGACGCTGCGAGGAAGCGGAGCAGGCTCTGCGCCGCCATCTCGAGCTCACACCGGATTCGTTTAACGGCCAGGCGCAACTAGGGCTGGCGCTGTTGTGCCAGCAACAGTGGACTCAGGCCATCCAAACCCTGCGTCAGGCGGTGGCTCTGAAACCGGACTCGGCGCAAGTTCATCACAATCTCGGAATCGCCCTGTCTCGATCGGGAGATTCCACCCACGCCGTTGAAAGCTTCCGCGAAGCCCTGCGTTACAATCCGCAGGATGCCGGCACCTGCGCCTTGCTGGCCGATGCGCTGGCGAAACTGGGGCAACGCGACGAGGCCAAACGCTATGTCGAACGGGCGCTTCAGCTAAACCCGAAGCAGTCCCGAGCCCTGGAGCTGCAAAGGATCCTGTACCGCCAGTGAGGCACACAATGAGCATGAGGAAGGAAAAGGATGAGGTCCTAAGGCCACTTTTTTACCTCCCACAATAGAGATTAAACCTGATGAGCCACACGCTAGCTCCTCGCCGTGGTGGTCGGACGCTGGAACCCGCAGGGTTGACAGAAAGTAGCCAACAGCTGAGGTGAACCAATCAAGGTATTTTTTAGGTTAGGCCGCCATTTCTTGAGCGATCTGGCGAGCGCGTTTTGCGATGGGAGCTTTGCGTTGTTCGAGCTGTTTTAGATACAACTCATCATCGTAAGAGGTGTTGGATTTCCAGCATTTCCAGAGTATCCGCAACCATTTAAAGGCCAACGAACGGAGGATAGCCCAGTGGCTTTGGCCCTTAGCTTTCTGCTGCTCGTGGTAGGCCTTGGCCCAGGCGCAGAACTTTATAGTTTGGCCCGCCCACTCGATGAGGGTTTGACGCAAAAACCAGGGCGCATTCCATCGCCAGTGCACCCAACAATGGCTTCCACTACGCTCGGTAACTGGGGCTACCCCACTCAGACGCTGAAGCTCCGTGGCACTTGAGTAGCGACTACGATCGGTTCCAAAGAGTGTCAAAAGCCTAGGGGCGAGGTTGGCTCCCGCTCCTGGCAATCCCCGAAAGAGTGCACGCTCTGGGTGGTTGGCAAAGCCTGTAGCAATCGCATCCTCGAAGCCCTCGATGTGTTCTCGAAGGACTCTCAATTCGGCAACCAACAGGCGTACGATTCGTATCTTGATATCGATGAGAGCTTGGTTACGCATCAAGGGCTTGGCGGCTTGTATGTGAGACAGGCGTTGGTCGATGAGTTGGGAGGAACGAACATTGTGAGCCTGGTAAAAGCGGCGGATGGTTGTTGGCTTGGCTGATTTGAGGTCCGCTAGGCAAGGCCACTTGTCAATAAAGTCCAGTGCCATTGGGGCTGAGACCACCTCACCGCAGAGCTCGAGCGCTTGGGGGAAATAGTCCTTGAGAGTGCTGGTGAGCTGGTTGCTTAGGCGGGTGCGTCGGTCAACCGCGTGGCGGCGTGCCTCGGCGAGGCCGCGTAGACTTTGAGTGGCTTCATCGTCGGCGATTAACCGATGCAACCGGTCCTGATGGTGTTCCAGGAGCGAAAGGAGCACTAGCGCGTCAGGGGCATCATCCTTAGCGCCTGAGGGACGGAAAGTGCGGCGGTGATGATGACTGGAGGCCGGGTGGATGGCGAAGATATGAATCCAGGGGCGCTCCATCAGTGCATAGACAACGGCACCTCGAGTGGCCTCGATGGCGATAGCGACGGGTTGACCGCCGAAACGCTTTTCGAGCTCATCGAGCCAGGCGTGGAGAGCTTCCGCTGAATGCGGTAAGTCCAAGGTCTCCAGGGCTTGATTTTTGGGCCGAATGGCCACAGCGTGTTTGGAGTCGCCCCAGTCGAAACCGATGAGAGCGGCCCATTGGACAGACGAGTCAGGATGGGTATCTGTTTTCATTTGCATAGGTTGTTGGTGACCAAAGCAAAGCGGGTTGCAGATCGTATAGTGCGAGGCGTATTGAGCGCCGGCAGTTGAGTGTGCATATCCGCAAAGCAAGCGGTCTGGATGCCGTCGGGGGTCGGCTAAAGTTCGTCGAGCGAACGGGGGTGATGTCCGTACGGCATCCAGACCAAAA
>JAEUHE010000015.1 GCA_016793885.1 Verrucomicrobiales bacterium | reverse complement strand
ACTGGTTCTGGGACTTCATTGCCAAAACTCCGCAAGAACTCTCCGATCGGCTTTGCAAAGCCCTCAAGAGCTTCATCGATGATCCGACCAAAACCGCGTCCAATTGCTCGATTCGGAAATGACTTCTGTCATTCACTATAGACTGCAGTTTTGCAGCAATTTGAGGCTGGGCCGATGGCGGTAAACATTCGCGAGCAAGCTTTCCATTTTCTGACATCTCCGTGCCGCTACCCGCCTGCTTGAAGAGGAACCAGCCCCCGTTCATTACCCGGTACGCACCCCTCTTCGTTGCGGGTGAGGGCGTGGTATTTCCGGGACTGCACGATGTGAGACCTTTGCAGGATCGATGCGGCGTTGCGGTCGAGCAGAAGTCCCAATTTGATCCTGGAAAACGCCGTATGCCCTCTGTGAGACTGCTGGCGGGTTCGGTAATCTCAGTTCCATCGCTAACGGCCGGGTGCTGCTCCGGGTGATGCTCTCACGTAGTTGGGCTTTGTCGCGGGTGAAGATGTGGACACCCTTCCTTCCGCGTGAAATCGTGACGTACCACTGCTCGCGGCTGGTGGCGGCTTGGACGGAGGAATCAGAGAAGATCACTTGGTCCACCGTCTTTCCCTGGGCTCCGTAGGAAGTCACGGCATAGCCCCGGATAAATTGACGGAAGGAGGTGCCCAGGATGCGGCCATCGCTTAATTGTAGACTTCCGTTCTTTAAGACTCGTCTCACCGTGACTAGTTCGCCGTTCGCTAGACGCCGTCCGTCCCCGCTGAGGCCGTTTGATTTGAGTTGGAGACGATCTCCGGTGGCGATGTTGAGTTCTTTCTGCTCGCAAAGCGTTAGCCTCTCGAGGTGCTTGAAGGGGATGGAGACCGTCCTCAAGCCTTGGGCGACCTCGAGATGGGTGTCAGTGATAGATACCAGATGGGCCTGCTCTCCCTTCTTGAAGCCACGGACGTTCCGATTGAACACCACTCGCGTTTGCTCGGTGTAGGTCCGCGGGTCTCGTTTCTGCGCATCGGTCGAGTCACGAGGGACCAGGGTGGATAGCGGCGTCTCGATCTCGCCGAGTTTCTTGCGTTCTTTCAGCGCTGCTCGCACGGACTCGTTGATGCGATGAATCTCATCCCAACTCTGGGAAACGATGACGGTCGAGTCTCCCCGGTCTACTTGGTTCAGGTAACAGTCGATCAGCCTTTTGCCGTGGTCTTCGGTTCCGGATTCCGTGATGGATCCCTGGCGCTCTAGTCGCTGGAAGGATTCGAAAACGTTGCCGTCCCGGGCTTCGCGCACGGCGCGGCGGTATTGTTTGATCCGCTGTCGTTCCTTTCTGGTCTTGGCCAGCTCTGGGTTTTGGCGACGGATCGTGGTGAGTTCGATAGGCTCCAACCCGGAATACTTCTCGATGGCGCGCATCGCGTCCATGGCTTCAACTGGCCCATGCTGGCGCGTATCACCGGACAGGATCAATCGCCCTGACCCCATCTTGATCTTTTCGATCAAAGCGATCATTTGCTTCCCGCCGATTTGACCTGCCTCATCCACGATGACGACGGTGCCCTTTTTCATTTCCGACTGAGCGAGAAATGCGCTGACCGTCGCAACCTGCTGAAAACCATCCTTCTTTAAATCGATGACTTGTTGGCGCTGAGGAGCTAGCACGATAACCCCTCGACCTCTCGTCCGGAGGATGTCGTGGACCTCGCGCAGGGTGTAGCTCTTCCCGGTTCCTGCCCCGCCGCGGAATAGCGAAATGAAATTGCAGGAACGAACTAGCCGATCCACGGCTTTCCGTTGCTCCGGATCCAGCGATTGGTTCCGGAGAGTGTAATGGGTACACAGAGGGTGGGATGCGCCCAAACCCAAGCGGGCTAGCTGAACAATCGCCCTTTCCCGTTCCAGCGCGGTCTTCGTGGTGACGAAACCGGGTCGCCGATCGTCACGAAGGTAGTTTCGTGCCCGACTGCAGGATTGTAGTTCCGAGACCGGAATGTCCTGGCCTCGGGCGAACTCCAAAGCATGGCGCCAGAGGTCGGTCTCACGCACCACCGAGTGCCGATCGAACAGGTGGTCTTCGGCCCAGATCAGCGCCTTCTCGGCCAAAGCACGTTGCGCTGGGAGTTCGGACGTTACCGGACCGGTCAATTGGGTTAATGATTCCGACTCGAGAGGGGTAAGTTGGCTCCACCAATGGCTCTGCAGTTCCTCCGGGCTGAGCTCGCCAGACTTCTGAGCTCGATGCTTATGAGCGATGTGATCGCGAATCTCTGCCCGGTTCGATTCGGATTTGTCGGGTGATGCTTCCAGGAGCTTCTGTGTTTGATCATCGATTTGGCGGTGGCGTTTCGAGAACTTCTGGATCAACTCCGGAGCCACACCATCGAGTTCGAAATCTCCGCGTGGCGTGTTGGTGATCGAATAGCCAAAGCGGCGGAGTTTGCGGGTGAGCTCATGATAATACACATTTTGCACGAAACGGGACGCTACCAGCATGTCGTGGTTCTGGAGCGCCTTCCAGCAGCTCTCGGTGGAGTCATAGGTCGCGTTGAAGACGATGCAATGGGTATGAAGATGCGGATCCATAGCCCGGGAGGTTTCGTGACGGAATAGGGCAGCGGTGACATTCTGGGTGGGCCGATCGTTGCAAGAACCCGCCTTCCGGACCCGAGTGCCGGCAAAGGACTC